>JANLSB010000066.1:0-2022 GCA_031362125.1 Lysobacterales bacterium
GGCACCCAGTCCTGTACCGATGGCGGCAGCAGGTAGCCGGTCTCGCGATCAATCGGTCGGAATCGGCTCATGCACGCGGGTATCAGGAAGGGGGAACTCGATTTTAGCGGGGGCGAGGATAGTCCGACAGGCTGCTAGGCGCGGAGTTCGGATTCGAGCCGCCGCAGGCACACGGTTTCGACACCATCGCCGCGATCGAAGCGATGCGCGACGGTCAGGGCAAAGTATTCTTCGCGCTGGGCGGCAATTTCGCCGCCGCAACGCCCGATTCCGAGATCACCCACGCCGCGCTGCGAAAATGCGCAATGACGGTACAGGTCAGCACCAAGCTCAACCGCTCGCACTTGGTGTACGGCCGCGAGGCACTGATCCTGCCCTGCCTCGGCCGGACCGAGATCGATCTGCAGGCAGGCTCGCCGCAAGCGGTGACTGTCGAAGACTCGATGAGCATGGTGCATCTGTCATCGGGCATGAACGCGCCAGCATCGGAACATTTGTTGTCGGAGCCGGCGATCGTCGCGCGGCTGGCGGCGGCGACGCTACCGGACAGCACGATTCCGTGGTTGGCGCTGATCGAAGACTACGACCGCATCCGCGACCATATCGCGAAGGTCATCCCCGGCTTTGAAGACTTCAATGCGCGCGTCCGCCATCCGGGCGGCTTTCATCTGCATCATCCAGGCCGCGACCGCGTGTTTCCGACATCGTTGGGCAAGGCACGATTCTTTGCGCATCCGCTGTTGGAAGAGCGCCCCTCACTCGGCCTTTGGCCACCCTCTCCCCGTGCGGGGGGAGAGGGTGGCCAAAGGCCGGGTGAAGAGCCGCTCCTGCAGTTGATGACCGTGCGCTCGCACGACCAGTACAACACCACTGTCTACAGCGGCAACGACCGCTACCGCGGCGTGCACGGCCTGCGTCGGGTGTGCTTCATCTCGCGCGGCGACCTTGATGTACTCGATTTCGCCGATGGAGAGATGGTCGATCTGGTCTCGGTCTGGGACGACGGCGAGCGCATTGCGCGCGATTTCCGGCTGGTCGAATACGACATCCCAGCAGGCTGTCTCGCCAGCTATTTCCCCGAAACCAACGCGCTGGTGCCGCTGGGCAACCATGCCGAGCGCGCGCGGACGCCGGCCTCGAAATCGATTCCGGTCTATCTGCGTCGGGCAACCAACGCGGCCACGCCATGAGCGAAGACGCTGCGCTCGCCCTGCTCCAGTTGCTTGCGCAGAACGAATACGTGTCGCTGCCGCGCGCGGCCAAGCGTCTGTCGCTGAGCACCAGCGAGCTGCAGCGACTGCTGGTCGCGCTGGGCCAGGACCCACGATTCGACGGTCTCGATCTGGTACGACAGCATCGTGAGGGCGAGCGCGTGCTGCTGCGCCTGACCCAGCGCGGTCGTGAGCTGTGCGGGCACGCGGCATGAGCACCGGCCTGCGCGCGCGTGAAGCACTGCATCTCGCCGACGGCGCATGCGCTGTGCGCAAGGAATGGGTGATCGAGGAAACGCCGGTCGCCCTGCTCTACAACGGCCTTTCTTTCGCGGTGATGATGACGACGCCTGTGGATCTCGAGGATTTCGCGCTGGGTTTCTCGATCTGCGAGGACATCATCGCGAATGCGGAAGAATTCTCACTGGCCGATATCGTCCACAGTGAACACGGCATCGCCCTGCACGCTGCGATCCCGCAGGTGCGCTTCGACGCGATCGAACACCGCCAGCGCACGCTCGAAGGGCGCAGCGGCTGCGGCCTGTGCGGCGTATCGAGTCTGCAGGCCGCACTGCAGCCTGTGCGCAGTGTCGGCGTTGGCCCGCGCTTGAGTGCTGCGCGCATTCACGAGGGACTCGCACGTCTGTCGCAGCAGCAACCCTTGAATGCGCGCAGCGGCGGCGTGCATGCGGCCGGTTTCGTCGACGGCGACCGACCGCGGATCGTCACATCGCGATTCCAATACGACGACGGGCACACGCTGCAGCGCTACTTGGCTACCGACGGCTACAAGGGTCTGCAGGCCGCGCTG
>JANLSB010000072.1:0-1536 GCA_031362125.1 Lysobacterales bacterium
CGCTGACGCTGGTGGGCGAGCAGTTCGCAGGACGGACGCAGGCGTTGACCGTCGGTGCGGGCGAATGCGTGCGCATCACCACGGGCGCGCCATTGCCTTCAGGCGCCGACACCATTGTGATGAAGGAAAACACGCGCATCGAAGCCGACCTGGTCCGCGTGGTCCTGCCGCCGAAGCCGGGCCAGCATGTCCGTCGCGCGGGCGAGGATGTGCAGATTGGCGATGCTTTGCTGGCCGTTGGACAGATGCTCACGCCGAGCCGCATTGCCTTGGCCGCAGGGCAGGGCGTGGATCGCCTTGAAGTGGCGCGAAGGCCGACGGTCGCGGTGTTCACCACCGGCGATGAACTGGTCGAGCCGGGGCTGCCGCTGCGGCCGGGCGAGCTGTACAACAGCAACCGCGAACTGCTGATGGGTCTGCTGCGCGCCGATGGCTACGAGCCTGTGATGTGGCCCAATCTTGTCGACGACCCGGCCGCGATCGACGCCGGTCTGCGTCATGCCGGGCATGCCTTCGACGTGGTGATCACCTGCGGCGGCGTGTCCGCCGGCGAAAAAGACCATATCCCCGCGCTGTTGCAGGCCGAGGGAAATGTGCATTTCTGGAAAGTGCGGATGAAGCCGGGCATGCCGGTGCTGTTCGCCGATGGCGGCCGTCTCGGCGAGGCGCTGTTCCTGTGTTTGCCCGGCAATCCGGTATCGGTGTTGGCGACGTATCTCACGCTCGGGCGCACGTTGCTCGATGGTTTGCAGGGCCGCGCGGAATCACGCCCGCGCCTGCGCGCGCGCCTGAGCGCCGATTGGCGCAAGACCCACGACCGCCTCGAATTCCTGCGCGGCCGTCTTTCCTGCGACGACGAAGGCCGACTGCACGTCGAACCCAATCCCGCCGACGGCTCGCACCGGATGCGTGCCGCCGCCGACAGCGATGCGCTGATCGTGCTGGGCGAGGGCGCGATGGCGCTGGAAGCGGGAAGCCTGGTCGATGTCTTGCCGTATTGATTTGATGTCCATTGTTGTCATCCCGAGCGCAGCGAGGGATCTGTTTTTCTCTCGATGCCAGAAGCAATAAAGCAGGTCCCTCGCTGCGCCCGGGATGACAGCATTACACTGTGCCGAGCATGACCATTCCCGAGCTTACCCCAGCCGAAGCCTTCGACCGCCAGCGCCACGGCGCCTTACTGATCGACGTGCGCGAGGCGCACGAGCGCGCGCTTGGCATGGCCGAAGGCGCGCGCGGCATCGCTATGGGCGAGTTGATCGCGGCGGCAGCCGTTCATCTGCCGGATCCCGAAATCGAAATACTGCTGATCTGCCAAAGCGGCATGCGCTCGCTGCGCACTGCTGAAGCATTTGCCGCGCAAGGCTACGCGAATGTCGCCTCGGTATCGGGTGGCACGCAGCGCTGGATCGCGGAATCGCTCCCGCTGGTCAAACCTGTTGCCGATATCGACGCCGACTTCGCCGAGCGCTATTCGCGCCATCTGCGCTTGCCGCAGGTCGGTCTCGAAGGCCAACGCAGACTTGAAGCCGCACG
>JANLSB010000092.1:0-2043 GCA_031362125.1 Lysobacterales bacterium
TACGCGAGCTGGGTTCAGAACGTCGTGAGACAGTTCGGTCCCTATCTGTCGTGGGCGTTGGAGATTTGAGAGGGGCTGCTCCTAGTACGAGAGGACCGGAGTGGACGAACCTCTGGTGTTCCGGTTGTCACGCCAGTGGCACTGCCGGGTAGCTACGTTCGGAAGCGATAACCGCTGAAAGCATCTAAGCGGGAAGCGCGCCTCAAGATGAGATCTCCCGGGGCACAAGCCCCCTAAAGGAACCATCAAGACTAGGTGGATGATCGGCAGGGTGTGTAAGCGCAGTAATGCGTAGAGCTAACCTGTACTAATGATCCGTGTGGCTTGACCATATAACCTCAAGTTGCCTTAACCTCGACGACACGTCGACGTTCGCAACAAACCTCGTTACGTCCCAAGACCCAATGAGAGCGTGAGCGCTACTTCTATTTTTGGAAGCCAGCGACCCTCCACCCTCTCCCTGGTGATAATAGCTGCGTGGAACCACCCGATCCCATCCCGAACTCGGAAGTGAAACGCGCATGCGCCGATGGTAGTGTGCATTCAGCATGCGAGAGTAGGTCATCGCCAGGGTCTTTACCCAAAACCCCGCAGCTCAGCTGCGGGGTTTTTTTATTTGCGTTTCCATGAAGCGGCCTTCGCATTTGAATTGCCTTGACTTTGGCACGGCCTTCAAGAACCCTAGCCATAGCAATCTCATCATGATCGCGACGCGCTAAGGAGACGGTCTCATGCCCGACCCCAAGAACGAACAGGTTCCTGACAAGCCGTCGCCGGTCGATCCGCTCTCCACCAAGCCCGACGACGAGGGCCTCAAGTTCAAGACGCCTCTCTTCGGCGGCATGCTGAGCGGTGGTGCTCGCGACCTCGGAGCTGGCGCATATCTCGGCAACGCCAACTACATCTTCAGGAACGGCGATCTTCTCGGCGGACAACTCAAACTAGGCACCAACCCGGCGCTTTCGCTCGATCAATACGGATTGAACGGCCAATTCGATATTCGTGGAAGCACCTTCAAATTCGACGCTGAAGCGTTGCCGCCGAGCGACTCGCTCAAATTCGGTACGAGCCTGCAATTCGACAACGGCAATCTGCTGAATGCCGATTGGATGCGAACACCGAAAGGGCAGCTTTACGGCGCCGACAGCGTGTTCAAGCTCGGCAAGGACGGCAACGGCGTCGCCAGCTTCCGTGTCGACGAACCTGCGGATACCGCGAAGTTCGATACGAAGTTGAAGTTCAACGAAGACTTCAGCCTCAACGGCGACTGGAACCGCACGGCCCTCGGGCAGATCTACGGCGCAGACAGCGTGTTCAAGCTCGGCAAGGACGGTAACGGCACCGCCAGCTTCCGCGTCGACGAGCCTGCGGACACAGCGAAGTTCGATGCGAAGCTGAAGTTCAATGAAGGCTTCAGCCTCAACGGCGACTGGAACCGTACGACCCTCGGGCAGATCTATGGTGCTGATGCGGCGTTCAAACTGGGAAATGCCGGTAGCGGTACAGCAGGGTTTCGAATCGATGAGCCGAATGGCACTTCATTGTTCAATACGAAACTCAAATTCGACGAGAGCTCTTTATTCAATGCCGATTTCACCAATACCAAGAATGGAAGGATCTATGGTGCGTACGGTTCGTTCGCGTTCGGCGATGGGGGCAAAGGCACTGCCGGCTTTCGAGTGGACGAGCCGGCCAATACCTCATCGATCAACACCAAACTGCAATTCGCGAATGGCAATCTGCTGAATTTCGATCTTGAGAAGTCCGCGAATGGCCGCGTGTACGGTGCTGACGGAACGTTCGACATCGGCCGGAACGGTAAAGGTGTCGCAAGCTTCCGCATCGACGAGTTCAACCGCACATCGAACTACAAGCTCGGCGCCAGCTTCGATAATGGCAGTGCGTTCAACGCGCAGCTGATGTCGGATCGCCTGGGTACTGCTCTCGGCCTCGACGGCAAATTCGATTTCGCCAAGCGCGCCGGCTCGGTCATGTTCGACGGCAAATTCGGCCCGGATACGGATCTTGGCGCAACCATCAATT
>JANLSB010000105.1:0-4501 GCA_031362125.1 Lysobacterales bacterium
ACCTGACCGCACCACCACAACCGCAGTACCAGACAACCCCTCAGCAGCAGTACCAGGCAGCGCCGCAGCCTGTGCCGGCACCCGCGCAGATGGACAACAGCCTTGCGCTGAAGATCGCCGCATTGCGCATGTATCTGGTGCAGACGCTTGGCCAGGACGGCGATGCTGTCGTCAAGCGTGTCGCCGAAATCCAGAACCCGCAGGAGTATGCGGCGATGGTCAAGAAGCTTTACGCGATCGTCCGCGACTACGCAGGCGTGCGCGACGCCGAACGTTTCATGCAGCGTTTTGAAAACACCTGACGCTCAGGGACAACAATGGACGCATTGCAGAGGTTGGCCGACCCGATCGCGACGACACCGCTCGAATGCGACCGCATCGGCCATTCGAATCAAACCTTCCATCCGCGCCATTCGTTCGAGGCGTGGAAGACAGCGGCCCGTATCGAGATCGAAGCAGGGATCGCGCGCTATCTCGATGCGTTGCCGCAACATTCGCCCTTGGTGCTTCCGCTCCGCCACGCCATGCGCAACGGCAAGCGTTTCAGGGCACTGCTTGCGCGCGCCGCATGCGAGGCCCTCGGCGGCGACACCCAGCAGGTGTTTGGTTCAGCGCTTGCGCTGGAAATGATCCAGGCGCAAAGCCTGATCCTTGACGATCTGCCGTGCATGGACAACGCCGACGAACGTCGTGGGCATCCCAGCCTGCATCGCATGTTCGGCGAACCGCTGGCGCTGCTGGCAGCAGCAACTTTGCTCTCGGATGCCTACGCCGCAGTGGCCCGCGATGGTGGCGATCTGCTCGCCAGCAAACTCGAATGCCTCGCCGCCGCCTGCGGCAGCCGCGGCATCGCTCATGGCCAAGCCACCGAACTCTGTGGACAGCCCGAAGGGCCCGCGAAAAAAACCGCGCCCTTGCTGGTGGCAGCCGCGCATCTGGGCGCAATGGCCGCAGGCGATGCCGACAGTTTCCGCGCCGCAGCATTGTGCGCGTTCGCCAACGAGGTTGGTCTCGCTTACCAATTGCGTGACGATGCCCTCGACGGCGATCGTGACCAGAATCTCGCCGCCCGTTCGGCGCAGCGCGCGATTGATCGCGCGTTGATCAAACTCTCCCATGCCGGTCTCGACACCCCGACGCTGCGTGCGCTCGCCCGCGAAGCCGTCCAACGCGAGCGCTGAGCACGACACGGGGTGTTCTGCACAGACGGCGCCGCATCATCTCAACCTGTGCCGAAGCCGCATATCTGCGCACAAGCAACACTGGCAACGCCTTCAACCAGCGCCAGCAACGGCAAGGACACGCGCGTACTCCACTTCAACCGCGCGCGTCTCTTCGCCATCGGGCGAGATATTGGTCATGGTGATAGTGAGGTGATCGGCATCCGGTTGCTCGATCTCGGTCCGCCAGCCCCAGCGTGGGCCGGGCGGGTTATGGCCGTCGCCATAGTTGCCCAATACCGCGAAATGCGCGGGGTCGGCATCCCCCGTCGAGTGCGAGAACATGATCGAGCTGCCGCTGTGGAAGCTGTCGGCCCAGGCGCATTCCCAGCGCCGCTCGTCGATGTGGTATCCATACAGCGCCACGCCCGCATAGCTTCGGCCGTCGAATTCCCAGCTGTATTCATGCAGCAGGAAGCGCCCGCCGAGCACCGCGCGCAATTTGCCGCGCTGGCCGGACTCCTCGGCGAGCATGTCGCGCTCGAACCACAGCCGGTAAACGCCCTCCCAGTCCCCGGCCATGCGTGCGAGCCGCTGGTGCGGGCCATCGATCGACCCAGTGGCTGGAACCGTGTCGGAATCGCTCGCGGTCATCTCGCTGTCCTCCCCGATGGATCGGAACAGCCTACGCCTGACCCGGCACGGTCGATAGCGCCCTTGGCCGGCTGCGGCGCGCAATACAGACCGGAAACGGGCCAGAACGCTAAATAAATGTTATTTATACGCCCCAATCGCCAAGCCAATCACCGGCTCGGCCAGCGCTGAGGGGAGCGCTGAAAGAGGAGTTCCACCCATTTACCCGTAGGATCAGGAGGTCCCATGCATTACCCGATGTCCGCCCGCCGCCACCGCGCCGCGCCCGCATTCACCGCTCTCGCGCTCGCCCTGAGCATCGCTCTGCCCGCTTTCGCCCAAGAGACATCCGGCGAACAAACCACACAACCCGCCAGCGACCTCGACACCATCCAGGTGCTGGGCAGTCGCGCCAAGAACCGCACCGCTACAGAGACCGCCGCACCGGTCGACATCATCAGCAGCGAACAGCTGGAACGCACGGGCGCCCGGGAACTGGGCCAACTGCTGCAGATGCTGGAGCCCAGCTTCAATTTCTCGCGCACCACCATTTCCGACGGCACCGACATCCTGCGCCCGGCCACCCTGCGCGCGCTCGGCCCCGATCAGGTGCTGGTGCTGGTCAACGGCAAACGCCGCCACCAGCAGGCGCTGGTGAACGTCCAGCAGACCGTCGCCCGCGGCTCGGCCGGTACCGACATCAATGCGATCCCGGTCACCGCCATCGACCGCATCGAAGTGCTGCGTGATGGCGCCTCGGCGCAGTACGGCTCCGACGCCATCGCTGGCGTCATCAATATCGTGCTGAAGAAGCAGACCAAGGAAACCCAGCTGTTCTTCGAAGCAGGCCAAACCCGCGAGGGCGACGGCGAAGTGCTGCATGGAGGCCTCAACACCGGCTTCGCACTCGGCGACGACGGCTTCATCAACCTCACCGTGGAATACCGCGACCGCGGCGAAACCAACCGCGCCGGCCCCGACAGCCTGCGCGTCAGCCCGCCGCGCGTGACCCAGCGCATCGGCGACGCGGATTCCACCGATGCCTATCTATGGCTCAACGGCGGTATCGGTCTGGGCGGCGGCGAGCTGTACTGGTTCGGCGGCGCCTCGCAGCGCAAGGGCGATTCCTCCGGCTTCTTCCGCAGCGCCGGCGACGGCCGCACCGTGCCGGCGCTGTACCCGAACGGCTTCCTGCCCAACATCATCACCACCGTCGATGACCAATCCCTGGCCGTCGGCTACCGCGCACAGCTCGGTGACAACTGGGACTGGGACGTGTCGGTCAATCACGGTCGCAGCAAGTTCGGTTTCCATGAACGCAATTCGGTCAACGTGAGCTGGTGGTTCGAGCCGGTGAACCCCGCCAACCCGACCGGCGCACGCTTCAACGCATCGCCGACCTCCGCAGACACCGGCACGCTGAAGTTCGATCAGACCACGGTCAACCTCGACTTCCGCGGCAGCCTCGACATGGGTTGGAGCGAACCGCTGAGCCTAGCCATCGGCGGCGAATATCGCAACGAAAACTATGCGATCGAAGCAGGCGACCCGGTGTCGTACAGCTACGGCCGCACCAACAATCCGGCGATCCAGATCCTCAATCAAAACGGCGGTTTCGCAGCCCCCGGTATCCAGGGCTTCCCGGGCTTCTCGCCGAACGAGGAAGTGGACGATGGCCGAGACAACTACGCCCTGTATGTGGACGCGGAAACCCGCTTCGGCAGCAAGTTCCTGGTCGGCGGTGCCGTGCGTTTCGAGGATTACTCGGACTTCGGCAACACCACCACCGGCAAGCTGTCGCTGCGCTACGACTTCACTGAGACCTTCGCGCTGCGCGGCACCGTCTCCACCGGCTTCCGCGCGCCCGGCGTGCAGCAGTTGTTCTACAGCCAGCGCTCGACCAATATCGACCCGACCACCGGCCTGCTGGCGGACACGCTGACCGCGCGTCAGGACAGCGCCGTGACCCGCGCTTTCGGCATCGATCCGCTGAAAGAAGAAGAGTCCAAAAGCGCCAGCATCGGCTTCACGTGGCGCCCGAGCGAACGCTTCAGCCTCACCGCCGACGTGTTCCGCATCGATATCGACGACCGCATCATCTTCTCCAGCAACATCGCGCCTGAAACCGTCGGCACCAACGGCCTGCCGTGCACACCGACGAACAGCAACTGCCCGATCCGCGCGATCCTCGCCCCGTTCAGCGTGGCCCAGGCGCAGTTCTTCACCAACGCCATCGACACCGAAACCACCGGTATCGATATCGTCGGCGAATTCAGCACCGAAGCCGCTGGCGGCATGCTCGACCTCACCGCGCTGCTGCACTGGAACAAGACCGAAGTGACCTCGCGTCGCTCGCAGTCGGCCATCCTCACGCCGGAACAGCTGTTCGACGACAGCCAGGTCACCCTGGTCGAAGAAGGCCAGCCGGGCGAGCATCACGTCCTTCAGGGCGTATGGACCCGCGGCAACTGGGATTGGACCCTGCGCGCGAACTACTACGGCGAAGTCGCCGGTGAAGGCTTCACCCCCGGCTTCAAACAGACCTGGGACGGCGCCACGCTGTTCGACGCCGCCATCGGCTGGAACATCAGCGACAAACTGCGGATCAGCATCGGCGGCAACAACATCTTCGACACCTACCCCGACAAGTGGGACGCGACCAACGCTTTCCCGTTCCCGCAGCTCGGCTTCACCTACGGCTGGGAAAC
>JANLSB010000133.1:0-4323 GCA_031362125.1 Lysobacterales bacterium
AGAACCCCATCAACCTCGCCCGTGACGTCATGCTCAAGTCCGAGCATGTGATGATGGTCGGCGAAGGGGCGGAGAAATTCGCCCGGTCACTCGGCTACGAGATGTTGCCCAACGAGTATTTCCAGACCGACTGGCGCCGGCAGCAGCTCAAGAAGGCGCAGGAGAAGGAGAAGAACGGCCGGGAACGCGCGGCCGCCGCGCCCGGGGATTATTTCACGCGCACGCTCCGCTGGGGCACCGTCGGCTGCGTGGCCCTGGACAAGGAGGGCAACCTCGCCGCCGGCACCTCCACCGGCGGCATGACCAACAAACGATGGAACCGCGTCGGCGACTCGCCGATCATCGGCGCCGGCACCTGGGCCGACAACCGCTGCGGCGTGTCCGGCACCGGCTGGGGCGAGTTCTATATCCGCGCCGCAGTTGCGCACGATATCTGCGCGCGCGTGGCCTACGGCGAAGTGGCCCTGGCGACCGCCGCCCACCACGTCGTCAATGTCGTGGTGCCCGAACTCGGCGGCGACGGCGGTGCGATCGCGCTGGATGTCGAAGGCAACATCGCCATGCCGTTCAACACCAGCGGCATGTATCGCGGCTGGATCAACCCCAACGGCAGCCGCGGGACTGCGATTTTCAGAAATGACGAGTAAGCAGGCGCTCGGTCGGTCTTCAGGCGCAGGACGAGGCATCGCCGGCGGTGGATCGCAGGTGCATCGCGCATGCTGCTGATGCAGGCATTCTTCAGTATCGGTTTCTTCGTGCTGATGAGTGTGATCGTGTTCCTGTCGCTGCGGGATGGCGACAATCGCATACAGGTACGTTTGTTGGCCTGTTTCGCGATCAGCGTTGGCGGGCAGGTGCTCGCATCGTTGCCGACGGCGTTGGCGTTGCCCGCGCCGCTGTATCTGCTGTGCCGTTGTATCGGTGCGTGGAATGTGGGGCTGGTATGGTGGCTCGGGAGATCATTGTTCGACGATCGGTTTCGCATTGATGGCCGAGAATGGCTGGGAATGGCGCTGTTGTCGGTATTCCAGGTGTTGTATCTGCTGCAGGACGTGGGTGCGCCGGTTCCGCGCATTCCCGATCGCTTCGCGGAGATTGGAATCATCCCGCCGGTTTTCGTGACTCTGCATCTTGTCTGGGTCGCTTTGGGCGGCTTGCGCGATGATCTGGTGCAGCCGAGGCGGCGCGTGCGTATTCAGATGGTCGCGGTGATCGTGTTCGCATCGGTGGTGTCGTTGCTGGCCGAATGGGTGCCCGACCCGGAGATCGAACGCACAATCCGCAGCGTCGTGTTTTTTTCCACCGCCTGCCTGATCGTATCGTGGCTGCTCCGATTCAACCCGGAGGCGCTGCGGTTTGAAGAACACGAAGCCCCCTCGGGGCCGGCCGCCTCGACGGTGGATCCGCGCGATCTGCCGGCCTTGCAGCGCCTGACCGAGGCGATGGAGAACGAGCATGTCTATCTCGAACCCGAACTCGACCTCGAAAGCCTCGCCGCCCGCGTAGGCATCCCGCCGCATCAATTGCGCGCCCTCATCAATCGCGGATTGGGATATCGAAATTTTTCCGCTTTCGTCGGACGGGCGAGGGTCGAGGCCGCCAAAGCGGCGCTGGCCGACCCTGGCAAGGCCAGAGTGCAAATCCTCTCGATCGCGATGGACGCCGGCTTCGCTTCGTTGGCGACATTCAACCGTGCGTTCAAGGCGCAGGAAGGCACCACGCCGACCGAATTTCGCAGACAGGCGCTCGGCGGCGCTCCTCAAAACTGAAAATCTCCGCGCATTTCCGCGTATGCGCGGCAATCTGCGAATACGAGAAGACGGGCCATACCTGCGCAGATAAGTTCGTGGTCCATTCACAGCCCACGAGGCGCACCATGCAAGCCACCGCTCTATCGTCGATTCTGTTGTTCTGCCTCACGTTGCTTTCGCCTTGCCATGCCCGCAGCGCTGAGGCACTGGCGCCGCCGGCGGAGGCCGCGAGTGCGCCGAGCCGGGTCGGCGGCCAGATCGAGGCAGGGGAGATCGACCGCTTCATGCGCGATCGGATGCAGGCCTTTCGCGTCTTCGGCGCTTCTCTGGCGATCATCGAGGACGGCCAGGTGGTCTATCACCGGACGTTCGGCGTGGCCGACAACGAGGCCGGCGTAGCGGTCACGGACCAGACCCTGTTCGAGGGCGCATCGCTCTCGAAACCGCTGTTCGCCTATCTCGCGATGACCTTCGTGGAGGAGGGGCGGCTGGATCTGGACCGGCCGCTGTACGAATACCTCCCGCATCCGGATTTGACCCACGATCCACGACATCGGGCGATCACCGCGCGGATGGTGCTCAGCCACACCTCCGGGTTGCCGAACTGGCGTTCCGGGCCGGGACAGGAGGGCCTCACACTTCATTTCGAGCCGGGCACCGGCTTCAAATATTCAGGCGAGGGGTATCAGTACCTCGCGCTGGTGTTGGCCCATATCGCAGACACCGATGCGGCGGGTCTTGAAGCCCTGTTCCAGGCGCGAGTGGCAAAGCCGTTAGGCATGATCCACACGCATTTCGTACGTTCCTCAGAGCGGCCGTCAACGAAAGCCACGCCCTACCGCGACGGTAAGCCATTGGCCCAGGTTCCGGTCAAGCAGGAATTCGGCGCTGCGTATTCGATCGAAACCGAGGCGCAGGACTACGCCCGATGGATGATCGCCCTGCTCGACGCGCGTGGTTTGTCGCAGCCTGCGTTTGCGACGTATTTCGCTGGGCAGCAGGCGAACATCCCGGCAGACGAGCCTGAGCGAGCATTCGGTTTGCACGACTGGGCGCTGGGTTTGGCGATCTTGGAGACACCCTTCGGTCGGCTCTACGCGCATGGCGGCAACAACGAGGGATTTACCTCCCTGATGGTGTTGTCGCGCGAACGAAAATGGGGGATGGTGCTGTTCACGAATGCCGACCAGGTCACCCCGCTCGGGATCGAGCTGATGACGTTTCTGCAGGGCGGAAGCAATTGAAGTCTCTACGCTGCCGACTGCCCGGCGGGCTCGGATGAGGTGAGAATCTGCGGATGAACCTCGAGACCTACCGACGTCTGCGCAGCGAAGCGCGGCGCCATGCGCGTAAAGCGCAGGACGCCGACGATCTGGTACAGGACGCGCTGCTGATCGCACTGGAGAACGGGCGTGATGATCCGGCATGGCTTTCGGGCGTGCTGCGGAACCAGGCCGCAATGCAGGCGCGCAGTGCGATCCGCAGGCGTCGCCGCGAGACGGTGGTGAGCGTGGACGAGATCGCGCCTGAACCGCAGCGCGATCCGCCGTCGGCGACCGCGTTGCTCCGGCGCTTGCCGCCCGCAGCGCGCCGAGTGGCGGTGCTGGCTCTGCACGGTCTGAGTGCGGAGGAAATTCGCTGGATTCTGGGGCTGAGCGCGGCTGCGTTCCGTCAGCGTCTGACTTCGATCCGCAAAACCATCGGCGAGATGTCGCCATCGCAGCGTGCGGAGGCGATGGCGCTTGCCTACGTCCGCGACCCTGCGCGGGAGGTCGACCTGCAGTTCGGCCTGATCCGCCGGGCGCTGATGGCTGCACTGCGCGGCGCCGATGGCATCGGTACCCACGATGCCGATGGTCACCTGATCGTCGTGCGCGCGGCGGCGCGCAAGGATGCTCACACTTCTGCCGGTGGCGGCAACCAATAGGCACACCCAACCTCAGGAGATTCCCATGCTCGCCAATGCCAAAGTCGGTGCCATCGTGTTTTTCGTCGGCGTGCTCGATCGCTCGGTCGCGTTCTACCGCGATACGCTCGGCTTGCCCGTGAATGAAATCGACGGCCATGACGGCCCGTTCGCGCTTGCCGAACTCGGCGAACTCAGCCTGATCTTCATCCAGCGCCCGGCGAAGGCCGGCGACAGTCCGGTGGTGGTGTTCGGGCTGGAGGGCGGCATCGACGATTACGCCGAAGCGTTGGCGGCCAGAGGCGTGGAAATCGTGGTCCCGGTGAGTGAGGCCCCCGACGGTGGCCTCACGCTGGATTTCGTCGATCCTGATCGCAATGCCCTCAGCCTGTATCAGCCGCCGGGCGCACCGCGGCGCAAGTGATGCGCACCAGATCGCGAGGCGCTCTGAACAATTCAGCGAATGCGAGCAGCAATGATGTTCCCTGACACGTTCGCTGCCGGTCAGGCCAGTTTGATTGCGTCCAGCACTTTGTCGACGATGCCGAGAAATTTCGAGGTCGCGCGGATGATGTCGTTGATCTTCGTCAGTTGCTTGAGCGATGCATCCAGATCGTTGCTGGCCTGGACCACGCCATCGATGCGTGCATCGATGGCGGCGGTAGT
>JANLSB010000147.1:0-2042 GCA_031362125.1 Lysobacterales bacterium
TTGCCTATTTCTGGATCGTCGGCTTTTCGAACGCGGTGAATCTCACCGATGGTCTCGACGGCCTCGCGATCATGCCGACTGTGCTGGTCGCGTGCGGCCTCGGCGTGTTCGCCTATGCATCGGGTAATGCAGTGTTCTCCAGCTATCTGCAGATTCCGCCGGTGCCTGGCGCCGGCGAACTGGTGATCATCTGCGCTGCGATCGCCGGCGCCGGCCTGGGATTCCTGTGGTTCAACACCTATCCGGCGATGGTGTTCATGGGCGACATCGGCGCGCTCGCGTTGGGCGCTGTGCTCGGCGCGGTTGCGGTGATCGTGCGTCAGGAACTGGTACTGGTGTTGATGGGCGGTATCTTCGTGATCGAAACCCTGTCGGTGATGATCCAGGTCGCGTCGTTCAAGCTCACCGGCAAGCGCGTGTTCCGGATGGCGCCGATCCATCACCACTTCGAGCTGAAAGGCTGGCCGGAGCCGCGCGTGATCGTACGCTTCTGGATCATTTCGGTGATTCTCGTGCTCGTCGGTCTCGCGACGTTGAAGATCCGCTGATGGCGACCTGGCTGTCCCTGCCGCGTTTCAGTCTCGGCCAACAGGCCACGCGTCTGGACGCGTTGTCGGGCCATTACGATCCGTGGCTGCTCGGCGCGTCGATCGCGCTGGCCTGCCTTGGCGTGGTGATGGTCGCGTCCAGTTCGATCGCCATCGGCGAAGGACTGAATGTCGGCCCGTACTACTTTCTCATCAAGCATGTGGTGTTCGTCGCACTCGGCGCTGGCGTGGCTGGTTGGCTGATGCGCACCGAGCTGAAGAGCATCGAGCAGCGGGATCACCTGTTGCTGGTGCTGTGCTTCGTCCTGCTGGTGCTGGTGTTCGTACCGGGCATCGGCAAGACCGTGAATGGTGCGCGGCGCTGGCTCAACTTCGGCATCATGGGCTTCCAGGCGGTGGAAGCGGTGAAGTTGATGTACATCATCTGGCTCGCGAGCTATCTGGTGCGCTTCCGCGACGAAGTGAATGCGACCTGGAGCGCGATGCTCAAGCCGCTGGGCGTGGCGGTCGCGCTGGTCGCGCTGCTGATAAAACAGCCCGATTTCGGCTCGCTGTCGCTGATTCTCTCGATCACCGCCGGCATGCTCATCCTCGGTGGCGTGCATCTGCCACGCATGTTCGGCCCGGTGCTGGTGGGCTTGCCGGTGCTGGCGATGATCGCGATCGCGGAACCGTATCGTTGGCGGCGTTTCACCTCATTCTGGGATCCGTGGGCGGATCCTTTCAACAGCGGCTATCAGCTGACCAATGCGCTGATGGCGGTGGGTCGCGGCGAATGGTTCGGCGTCGGTCTCGGCGGTTCGGTGCAGAAACTGGCGTATCTGCCGGAAGCGCATACCGATTTCATCCTGGCGGTGATCGCCGAGGAACTGGGCTTCGCGGGCGTATGCGTGATCATTGCGCTGTATGCCCTGCTGGTGGGGCGCGCGTTCTGGATCGGCCTCAAATGCGTGGAGATGCGCCGTCATTTCGCGGGCTACTGCGCTTTTGGTATCGCGCTGCAGATCGCCCTGCAGAGCTTCGTGTCGATCGGCGTGAATCTTGGCATGCTGCCGACCAAGGGCCTGACCTTGCCGCTGATCTCATCCGGCGGCTCAAGCGTGCTCGGTACCTGCGCAGCGCTCGGTCTGCTGCTGCGGATTTCCTACGAACTCGACCGCGCCGAACGTCAGGTGGCGCGCCTGCGCGGCGAAGCGGCTCAAGTGTCCACGGGCGTCCCAGCGACCGCGCAGCCGATGGTGTCCATGAATGGCTCTGCAATTGGCAACACCGTCCGCGGCACCAGCCGCCTGCGCGATCGTATCGAACCGACGTTTGGGAAGGGCGCATGAACGTTGCCGCCACAAACATCGTCGTGTCCTCGACCAGTGCGCCCGTGATGATCTTCGCCGGCGGCACCGGCGGGCATATTTTTCCTGGTCTCGCGGTCGCCGCCGCGCTGCGCGCGCGCGAGGTGCCGGTGGTCTGGTTGGGTGCGGAAAACGGCATGGAAAC
>JANLSB010000153.1:0-11373 GCA_031362125.1 Lysobacterales bacterium
GAACGAAAGTGGTTATGGCGTTGCTTGTAATTGTCGCATCAGTGCCTGCTTCAAACATAAAGCTGCCGCGGTCAAGGGACTCATACAGTGCGTCAGCATATGGGACGGTTTTTCGGATTTCAGGGGTGTACGCTGAGCGTACCGGGCTGCATAGACCCTGCGTGATTAGTTTCTTTTGAACATCTTCTGAAAGTACGTACAGTATGAACTGCGCAGAAGCATCGGGATTGCGTGAATTAGAATTTATGTAGAATGCTCCCCCGGCTAAGCCAGATTTCTCGCCAGGAACGGTCGAAAATCCGAATTCTATTTTTTTTTGTTTCGAGGATTGATTAACCAATTCGGGAATGTAGTCGCTCCACATTATCGCCATTGCTGCGCGCCCATCTAGCATCAGTTTTCGTTGTTGAAGGGCATCTACAGTGAAGAAATCTCCAGCGTTGTAAGTCAGTAGCTTTTTTGAATAGCGAAGGGCTTCTTCATTTTCTTTGGTGACAAGATTAATTGGTGATTCTTCCCATCCAGACTTTTTGTCAGACGTGCCTGTCCCAATTCCAAAAAAATAGTTTGCAAACTCATAATATAGCCATCCATCTGCTGCGCCTTGCATGACAACCCCGCCGAGATCGCCATCTAGGTTGCTAAAGAATTCGGCCGTGTCAAGGTAGTTTTTCCAATCCTTAGGGACAGTTAAATTTCTGCCATATTTCTGTCGGAATTTATCTCTAATTGGTTCTGATTCAAACAAGTCTTTTCTATACACTAAGAGCATTGTGTTGGCTGCAAACGGAAATCCAAATTGTTTTGGACTGGAATTTGTGTCTGTTGGGGGGTCGTAATAAAAGGATGTTTCCTTTAGCGTACCTTCAAAAAAATTATCGACTACTCTTGGGCTACGCAGCGCGGCAGGCGCATTTTTTCCGGCGAATCCCAAGACGAATCCGGATCGGACATATGGTGCCAAGCTGAAGTTATAATTTAGTATTACGTCGTAATTTCCATTTTTAGATCGAAAATCAGCGTCGGCGCGTTGCTCAAGTTGTTCGAACGTAACTGGTTCGAACTTTACTTCTATCCCATATGTTGCTTTGAATTCTTCAGCGACTGTTCTGTATGCGGTGAGGTTCGACGAATCTTCGCCAAGAATAACAATGGAACTCTTCGGCTCTGAGCTTCTATATGCGAAAAATCCAACTGTACACACTGATATTATGATCGTCGAGAAAAGTGTAGCCCGCCAATTCATAGCGCCTCCTTGGTTTCAATTGCCGTCATCACGAATCTAATGTTTCGTCATGTATCAGGAATTGGTAGTGTTCAATTGCGGAAATAATGGCCGGAGTCGAATGACGCTTAAATTAAGACTCGTTTTTTCTCAGAGTAAGCCGGCGGCCATATAGCAAAAGTGTCTGCCCTGTCGTTTTTATAAGCTCACAGCTATAGATGTAGATGCGCATGATGGATTGGTCAGCTATTACAAAAAATTGCTTCTACAGTTCGCTTCTACTGCTGTGTCTCAAATGATGAGGCTCGGTCATCAGCCAGCGAGTGCATGCGCATAGCCGGCCACTGTAAATATGACCATAAATAAATTTGCTCACCCCGAGCGATCAACAGACATCGTCGTTTCCCCTGTCGTCCTGTCCATGCGTAAAACGCGTGACTTATAAAACGCGACTATGCGTCGAAGTTGCCACCAGAAATCTGCTATGTCAACAGCCGCAATCAATCCCGTCGCAAATCGCACACAACAACGTACCGCCTAAAGCCACGCCCACAAAAAAGCGCCAGTTCCCCGGCGCTTTTATGAAAGATTCCATCAATCGAAAATCCGGTGCGCCAAGGCGCCCGCTATGACAATCCAACCAACTCAAACCTCCCCCGCCCACTCGCCCCAGTAATCAATCCCAACACGCGAGTCGCTTCCGCATCCACCATCCCCCACTCAAACCGCCAAGTCCAATTGTGGTCCCCCACAGTCCCCGGCGTGTTCATCCGATGCTCAAGCCCTAACCCGAGCACATCCTGCAACTGACACACCGCCATATTGGCCACAGAGTTGCAGCACGCCCGAATCATCGCCCAGTGCACATCGCTCTGGTGTGCAGGTAAATAGCTTCCCGCATAGGCGCGTTCGTGTTCGTTGGCGGTGTCCCACCAGCCGCGGACGGTGTGGTTGTCGTGGGTACCGGTGTAGGCGACGAAGTAGCGGCCCCAGTTGTGCGGGAGGAAGTCGTCGCTGGCGTCGTTGCCGAAGCCGAACTGCAGGATCTTCATGCCGGGGAAGCCGCAGCTGTCGCGCAGTTCGATGACGTCCGGGGTGATCAGGCCGAGGTCTTCGGCGATGATCGGCAGCGGGCCGAGGACGCGTTCGATCGCGTCGAAGACGGCCTTGCCGGGGCCGGGCATCCATTCGCCTTCTTCGGCGGTGGGGCAGCTTGCGGGGATGTCGTAGTAGCCGGCGAAGCCGCGGAAGTGGTCGATGCGGAACACATCGGCCTGGCTCAGCGCGCGGCGCAGACGCGCGGCCCACCACGCGAAGTCTTCTTTCGCCATCAGGTCCCAGCGATACAGCGGATTGCCCCAGCGTTGGCCTGTGGGCGCCATCGCGTCCGGCGGGCAGCCGGCGACCGAGGTGGGCTGATGCGCGTCGTCGAGCATGTACAGATCGGGTCGCGACCAGCAGTCGGCGCTGTGGTGGGCGATGAAGATCGGCAGGTCGCCCATGATCGCGACGTCGCGTTCGTTCGCGTATTGCTTGAGCGCATGCGCCTGGGCATCGAAACACCACTGCACGAACGACCAGAAGCCGATTTCGTCCGCGTGCTGTTTGCGTGCGGCGGCCAATGCGGCGGCGTCGCGCGTGCGCAGCGGCGCGGCCCACATCCACCAGGGCGCGCCGTCATGCGCGGTTTCCAGGGCCATGAACAGGGTGTAGTCGTCCAGCCAATCGGTCTGCTGTGCGGCCCACTGCGCCAGCGCGACGTGTTCGCCGGCATCGCGCTTCGCGACGAAACCCGCGTAGGCGCTGCGCAGTTGCTGCTGGCGCCAGCCGATGATGCGGCTGAAGTCGACGCGATGCGGATCGAAGCCGCGCTCGGGCAGCGTCGGCGCGGCCAGCCAGCCGGCGGCGACCAGCGGCTCCAGCGCGACCATCAGCGGACTGCCGGCGAACGCGGACACGCTCTGGTACGGCGAATTGCCGGGGCCGATGGGATTGGTCGGCAGCCATTGCCAGACGCGCTGTCTGGCGGACTGCAGCCAGTCGACGAAGCGATACGCGTCGGGCCCGAAGTCGCCGATGCCGTGCGGGCCGGGCAATGAAGTCACGTGCAGCAGCACGCCTGCCGAGCGTTGATCGAGATCGATCATGAGCGGTGTATCTCCTGGGGATGCGTATCGCGGCGCAACAGCAGCAGCGTGCGGAATGGGACTTCGATCGTGTGGGCGTCGAACATGGGGGCATCGAACATGCGGGCGTCGCCGTGCGCGAGGGTACCGCTGCTGTCCACCGCCAGCCGCCATGGGCCGTGCGGCAGGCGGAAGCGTGCCGGCTGCGCGCCGGGGTTGAAGACGATGCACCAGCGCGGCGGCGACGTGGCGTCGGCGGCGAGCTGGCAGGCGAAGGCGTGCGCGTACGCATCGTGCCAATCGTCGACCTGCATCGCTTCGCCGTCGGGCCGCAGCCAGTGCAGCGCGGGTTCGTGCGCGTCGGGCGCGGTCGCGAACCAGCGCGGGTGGCGCAGCAGCGGGTCTTCGCGGCGCAGCGCGATGAGCGATGCGACGAAATCGATATCGTCGTGGCCGGCCGCATCCCGGTCCGCCGCCCCCCAGTCCAGCCAACCGATGTCGTTGTCCTGGCAATAGGCGTTGTTGTTGCCGCCCTGGCTGTTGCCGAACTCGTCGCCGGCGCAGAGCATCGGCGTGCCCTGCGCGAGCAGGGTCGTGGCGAGCAGCGCGCGGCGCACGCGGCGGCGGATGTCGATCACCAGCGGATGATCGCTGGGGCCTTCGATGCCGAAATTCGCGGAGACCTCGTGCGAGTGGCCGTCGCGACCGTGTTCGCCGTTGGCGAGATTGTGCTTGTCGCGCCAGGTGACGACATCGGTGAGCGTGCGGCCGTCGTGCGCAGAGATGAAATTGACGCTGGCGGTGGGCAGGCGATGGCCGTGATGGAACAGGTCGCTGGAGGCGGTGAAGCGGCGCGCGAATTCGCTGCGCCCGATCGCCACGCCGTGATGCGCATCGGGGCCCAGCCAGTAGCTGCGTACGACGTCGCGGAAGCGATCATTCCATTCGAGGAAACGCCCGGGCAGGTGGCCGAGCTGATAACCGTCGTGGCCGAGATCCCAGGGTTCGG
This sequence comes from Lysobacterales bacterium, assembly GCA_031362125.1. GTDB lineage: Bacteria > Pseudomonadota > Gammaproteobacteria > Xanthomonadales > Xanthomonadaceae > Lysobacter_I. The sequence goes on from JANLSB010000153.1 coordinate 4,361, forward strand.
CGATCAGATGCACCTGCGACAGCGTCGGGTCCTGGCGCAGCGCGACCCAGAACGGCGCCGATGGATCGAAGCCCTGGCGCGTGCGCCCCAGCGTGGGCGCGAGATCGAAGCGGAAGCCGTCGACGCCCATCACTTCCACCCAGTAGCGCAGCGCATCCAGCACGAACTGGGTGACGCGCGGGTGGATCAGGCGCAGGGTGTTGCCGCAGCCGCTGGCGTTTTCGTAGCGGCTGCGGTCGTCGGCTTTCAAGCGGTACCAGCTTGGGTTGTCGAGGCCGCGGAAACTGATCGTCGGCCCGTTTTCGTCGGCCTCGGCGGTGTGATTGAACACCACGTCGAGCACCACTTCGAAACCTTCGGCCTGCAGCGTCGCGACCATGGCGCGGAATTCTTCGATGACGCTGCCGATGTTCGAATCGCCTGCTTTTCGCGACGCGGCATACCGCGCATCCGGGCAGAAGAAGCCGATGGTGTTGTAGCCCCAGTAGTTGCCGAGGCCGCGGTCGCTCAGATGCTGTTCGTCGATCGCAGTGTGCACCGGCAGCAGCGACAGCGTGGTCACGTCGAGGCGCTTGAGATGCGCGACCGCCGCCGGATGCGCCAGCCCGGCGTAGGTGCCACGCAGCGCTTCGGGGATGCCGGGCAGCGTCATGGTGAAGCCTTTGACGTGCAGTTCGTACAGCACGACTTCCGACAGCGGCCGGCGCGGGCGCTGCGCCATGCGCGTTGCAGGCGACAGCGGTGCGATCACCCGCGACTTCAGCGCGAATGCCGCGTTGTCGCGGGTGTCGAGGACGCGCGCGCCCTCGGGGTGGCCGTGCACGTAGGCGAAGTGTTCGGGGCGCCATTCGAAGCGGCCGACGATATCGCGTGCGTAGGGGTCCAGCAGCAGTTTGTGCGGATTGAAGCGGTAGCCGGATTCCGGCTTGTAGCTTCCGTAGGCGCGGTAGCCGTAGATCAGCCCGGGTTTTGCATCCGGCAGCACGCCCGAGAACACGCTGTCCTCGGTGGGCAGCATTGCGTAGCGCTTGAGCTCGCGTGTTCCGCTGTCGTCGAAGATGCAGAGTTCGATCTGTTTGGCGCGCTGCGAGAAGATGGCAAAATTCACACCAGCGGCATGCATGCCGCCATCGACGACATGCGCACCCAGCGGTGCGGCGCGGCCGGGAAGCAGATGCTCGGGCAGCGGCTCAGTCATGACTGGCTTTTGTAGGAGCGACGGAAGTCGCGACCTGATGGTCGGAGGCGCCGTGCTGCGCGTCTGTCGCGACTTGACCAACCATTCGGTTGTTGAAAACCGCCGTTGCTTCGCTCCCCTCTCTCCTCGGGAGAGGGGTTGGGGGAGAGGGTCGGTAACACCGCCAAGCGTCAGACATTTGCGCGCGTACCGAACCCTCATCCGGCCCTGCGGGCCACCTTCTCCCGAGGGGAGAAGGGAACAGCGATTCGCTGCGACTGTCGCTCATGCCGGCACCAGCATCAGCGTCGCCAGCGGCGGCAGCATCAACGACAGCGAGCGCGCGCAGCCGTGCGCTGGCGCTGCCTCTGCGTACAGCGTGTGCATGCCGTTGCCCAGATCGGCGCCGCCGTAGTGGCGTGAATCGGTGTTGACGGCCTCGCGCCAGCCGCCGGGCGCATCGTCGGGCAGGCCGAGGCGGTAGCCGTGACGCGGTACCGGGGTGAGATTGCAGATCACCAGCGCGGTGCCGCCATGACCGTCGCGACGGATCCAGGCGAACACCGACTGTTCGCTGTCGTCGCCGCTGATCCACGCGAAGCCGGCGGCGTCGCAGTCGAGGCGGTGCAGCGCGGGCGTGGCGCGATACACGGCATTGAGATCGCGGACCAGATTGCGCATGCCCGCATGCCTGGGCTGATCGAGCAGATGCCAGGGCAGCGCTTCGTCGTGGCGCCATTCGCCCGGCTGCGCGAACTCCTGACCCATGAACAGCAGCTTCTTGCCCGGGTGGCCCCACATGAAGCCGAGGTACGCGCGCAGATTCGCGAACTGCTGCCATGCGTCGCCCGGCATCTTCGCAAGCAATGAGCCCTTGCCGTGGACCACTTCATCGTGCGACAGCGGCAGCACGAAGTTTTCGCTGAAGGCGTAGACCAGGCTGAAGGTCATGGTGTCGTGATGCCAGCGCCGGTGCACGGCATCTTCGTGCATATAGCGCAGCGTGTCGTTCATCCAGCCCATGTTCCATTTGTAGTGGAAGCCCAGGCCGCCGACATCGGTCGGCGCGGAGACGCCCGGAAAACTGGTGGATTCCTCGGCCAATGTAATCGCGCCGGGCACGTCGCCGCCGACGCGGGCGTTGATGGTCTGCATCAGCGAGATCGCTTCCAGATTCTCGCGGCCGCCGAAGGCGTTCGGTACCCATTCGCCGGCGTTGCGCGAATAGTCGCGATAGAGCATCGATGCGACCGCGTCCACGCGCAGGCCGTCGATGCCGAACTGTTCCAGCCAGTGCAGTGCGCTGCCGGCGAGGAACGCGCGCACTTCGGTGCGGCCGAAGTTGTAGATCAGCGTGCCCCAGTCGCGGTGTTCGCCTTCGCGCGCGTCGGCGTATTCGTAGAGGGCGGTTCCGTCGAATTGGGCGAGGCCGTGCGCGTCCTTCGGAAAATGCGCGGGCACCCAGTCGATCAGCACGCCGAGACCGCGTGCGTGACAGGCGTCGACGAAACGTGCGAAGCCTTCCGGCGGGCCGAAGCGTGCGGTCGGCGCGAACATGCCCAGCGTCTGATAGCCCCAGGAACCGTCGAACGGATGCTCCGAGACCGGCATCAGTTCGATGTGGGTGAAACCCAGATCGGCCGCGTATGCCGGCAGCTGCGCGGCGAGTGCGTCCCAATCGAGAAAGCGACCGTTGTGATCGAGCCGCCATGAGCCCGGATGCACTTCGTAGATGCTGATCGGCGCGTGACGCTCATTGGCGGCGGTGCGATCCGGCGGCAGCGCGCGCATCGGCATCGGCGCAGCGACTTTGCTGGCGGTGCTCGGGCGCATTTCGGACGCGCGCGCGAACGGATCGGCCTTGCTCGGCAGCAGCGCGCCGTCGGCGGCGACGAGTTCGAACTTGTAGAGATCGCCAGCGCTGGCATGCGGGACGAAGATCTCCCACACCCCGGCGGTGTGGCGCAGGCGCATCGGGTGGCGGCGGCCGTCCCAGTTGTTGAAACTGCCGACCACGCTGACCCGGCGCGCGTTCGGCGCCCAGACCGCGAAGCGCACGCCGTCGACATCGTTGACAGTGCACGGATGCGCGCCGAGAAAGTTCTGCGGACGCAGTTCGCGGCCTTCGCGGAAGGCGATGAGCGTGTCTTCGTCGATCTGCGGGCCGAATGCGAACGTGTCTGCGTATGTACCTTCCAAAGCCCGGCCTTCCAAAGCCCGGCCTTCACTGTCAACGTGCCAGCGCACTTTGAGGCGATAGTCGAAGCGCTTGCGTCGCAGCGGCACGCGGGCTTCAAAAAATCCGTCGCGGTGATGCAGCAGATCGGTGAGCGAGTTGCCGGTGGCGGCGTCGAGCAGTTCGACGGATTCGGCGCCCGGCAGCAGCGCGCGCACCCACAATTTGCCATCGGCATCTTCATGCAGGCCGAGGACCGCGAACGGATCGGCGTGCCGCGCCGCGAGCAGTGCGTCGATGTCCCACTGACTGAGCATGTTCAGCCTCGCGGCCCGTGGCTTTTCGGTGCGGCCCAGATCTTGTCGGTGTATTCGCGGACTGTGCGGTCGGTCGAGAAGAAGCCCATGCCGGCGATATTGCGCAGCGCGCAGGCGTTCCAGGCGCTGCGGTCGCGATACAGCGCATCGACGCGCGCCTGCGTTGCGACATAGTCGGCGAAGTCGGCGACCAGCAGATACGGATCGGCGCCGAGCAGGCCGTCCATCAGCGCGCGATAGCGTTTGGGATCGCCAGGGCTGAAGGCGCCGTTGCCGATCGCGTCCAGAACCTGCTTCAGCGCGTTGTTCTGGCTGACGATCCAGCGCGGGTCGTAGCCGACTGCGCGCAGTTTCGCGATGTCGTCGGTGCGCAGGCCGAACACGAACATCTGTTCCTCGCCCATCGCCTGCGCCATTTCGATGTTGGCGCCGTCCCAGGTGCCGATGGTCAGCGCGCCGTTCATCGCGAACTTCATGTTGCCGGTGCCCGAGGCCTCGGTGCCGGCGGTGGAAATCTGTTCGGACAGATCGGCGGCGGGAATGATCGCTTCGGCCAGACTCACGCCGTAGTTCGGCAGGAACACCAGCTTGAGCTTGCCGCCGAGGCGCGGATCGCTGTTGATGGTGCGGCCGATGTCGTGGGCGAGGCGGATGATCTGCTTTGCGGTGTGATAAGCGGATGCGGCTTTGCCGGCGAGGATCACCGTGCGCGCCGTCCAGCCCTGTCCATCGGGGCCTTCGGGCTGGGCCAGCATCGCCTGATAGCGCGCGACCACATGCAGAAGATTCAGCAGTTGGCGCTTGTATTCGTGGATGCGCTTGATCTGTACATCGAACAGCGATGTGGGATCGACTTCGATGCCCAGCTCATGGCGGATCAGCGCGGTGAGGCGCTGCTTGTTCGCCTGCTTCACTTCGGCGAGACGTTGGCCGATGACGCGATCGTCCGCGTGCCCGCGCAGATGCGCCAGTGCGGCCAGATCGCGGCGCCAGGCCGTACCGATGGTGTCGTCCAGCAGCGACGACAGGCCCGGATTGGCCTGCTGCATCCAGCGGCGCGGGGTGACGCCATTGGTGACGTTGATGAAGCGTTCGGGGAAGAGTTTCGCGAAGTCCGCGAAGATGGTGTCGACCATCAGTTCCGAATGCAGTTTCGCGACGCCGTTGACGTGGTGCGAGGCGAGTACGGCCAATGCGGCCATCTTCACCCGGCGGCCCCGGGTTTCGTCGATCAGCGACACGCTCTGCACCAGCGCGTGGTCGTCGGGATGGCGGGCGCGTACGTCGGCGAGGAACTCGTGGTTGATGCGGTAGATGATTTCCAGATGGCGCGGCAGCAGCGCCTCGAACATCCGCACCGGCCAGGTTTCCAGCGCTTCGGGCATCAGCGTGTGGTTGGTGTACGACACCGCCTGGCGGACGATCGTCCAGGCGTCGTTCCAGCCCAGACCGTGTTCGTCAAGAAGCAGACGCATCAGCTCGGCCGGCGCCAGCGCCGGATGGGTGTCGTTGAGATGGATCGCATTGCCCTGGCCCAGTTGGTCCAGCGCGCGGCCTTCGGCGAGATGACGGGCGATCAGATCCTGCAGCGAGGCGCTGACCAGCAGCGCTTCCTGCTTCAACCGCAGTTCGCGACCGGCGTCGGTACTGTCGTCGGGGTAGAGCACCCAGTTCAGCGCGTCGGCGGCGACCTGATGGCGTGCGGCGCCGATGTGATCGCCGCGGCAAAAGGCCGCAAAGTCGATCGGGTTCTCAGCGCTGGCCTGCCACTGGCGCAATGTGGACACGCGCTCGCCGTGATGCGCCGGCACGATGAAGTCGTAGGCGCGCGCGACCACGCGCTCGGCCGGCTGCCAGCGGCGGCCGCCGATGCCGTCGGACTCGACCCGTCCGCCGAAGCCGATGATGTATTCGACTTCCGGACGCTCGATGTCCCACAGCGCGCCGTGGCGCAGCCAGTCGTCGGGCCGTTCGATCTGTCGGCCGTCCTGGGTCGCCTGCGCGAACATGCCGTAGCGGTAGCGAAGGCCGTAGCCGAACGAGGGCAGGCCGGTTTCGGCGAAGGAATCGAGGAAGCAGGCCGCGAGCCGGCCCAGGCCGCCGGTGCCCAGCGCGGCGTCGGGCTCGGCTTCCAGTACATCCGCCAGCGACAGCCCGCGTGCGGACAGTTCGTCCGCAAGCGCCGGCTCCAACTGCAGGGCCGCCAGCGCATTGCGTAGGGCGCGGCCCATCAGGAATTCCATCGACAGGTAGTGCACCCGGCGGCTGGACGGCCCGCGGCGGGCGTCTTCGGCCTGGGTTGCGGCCCAGCGGCCGGCCAGCGTGTCCCGGCAGATGTCCGCCGCGGCGCGCAACGCGGCACGCGCGGCCGGCATCGCCTGGGTGTCGCTGCGGGTTGCGATCAATGCGGCGCGGAAGGCCTTCAGCAGGTCGGGACCCGTCGGGTGGGCGTCGCGATACGTGGTGCTGGGCGTGCTGCTGGAAGGGCTCTGATGCACTCGTTCTCTCCACAATGGGCCTGCAGGCGTCCGGACACGCGAGGTCAACGGAACCGGTCGCCTAAACTTTCCAAGCTTAGAGCCCCATGCCCTGTTGGCGACCCCGCTACAATCGTATTCAGTGCGGGACATGGCAATGGAAGTCGCAATACGGGCCTGCATACCCAATTCAGGCGATCCGATGTTCTGCGAGTGCTTCGGTTGCGACGCCTTTCGGCATATTGCGCCGCAACATACACACTGCGGCATGTGCGCATGCAGCATCCGGATTGCGGCTTATGTAGGGATCCACCCACTTGGAGAATACAAGATGACCATGAAAGAACGCAGCGGGCAGGCGATACGAGCGGGCGTGAGTTTCGGTAGTGCACTGGCGATGGTGATCTCGTGGAGCGCGAACAAGTCCTTGTTCTGGGTGATCGTTCACGGTCTGCTGTCGTGGATCTATGTGATTTACTACGCTGTGCGTTACCACTTCCATTGATGTCGAAGCAACGGCGCGCGGGCGCGACCGACGCGACCGGGAATAAAACGATGCGACGCCGCGATTTTTTGAGTCTCTCAGCCACTGCTGCCCTGGTCGCGCCGTTCGTAGGCCGGGCATTGCCGTCGTCGACGCCGGTCTGGTCCGAGGTGTTTGCAAGGATGCCGCCGGCGTTGGCCGCGCGCATCGATGATCCGCGGCATGCCGTGCAACTGCGCTGGGTGCGGATCGGACGCGATGCCGATGGCGCTCGGCGTTATACGACGCACGACCTCGGCCTTGCGCCACGCCGCTGGTTTCCCGCCGCGAGCGTCGTCAAGCTGCCGATGGCATTGCTGATGGCCGAAGCGGTGCAGGCCGC
>JANLSB010000227.1:0-3993 GCA_031362125.1 Lysobacterales bacterium
ATTGCCGACAATGCTGCCCGCCGTATAGTTGACCGTGGCCGCCAGCGGCTGCGTGCCGAGGAACGGGAACGCGGTGATGTAGCCCGCAGCGCCTGGTGTGACGACGGTGAAATTGATCGCCGCAGCCGCGAACGAACCGACGGCGCCGGCGCCGCTGCAGTTGGTGGCATCGCCGCCTTGGAACGCGAAGTCCGAGACTGCGGTGACATCGAAGCTGCGCACGGTATTGGCGGCGATCTGGCCGCCGGCCAGACGGGTATCGATGATCCGGCAGGGCGTGATCGGCACGAACACCAGATCGTTGGCGATATCGCCCAAGTCACGCGCCACGATCCGTCGACCGTTAGTGACCAGCGTGTTCTGGGCGATGCTGTTGCGCTCGCCGTTGGCGAGGAAGGCCTCGTTCATCGCATCGAAATTGTTGGCATCGGCTGCACGCTGCAGCGTATCCAGCGGGGCGCGCGCGAACACCGGCACCATGTCCGATGCCCATTCGCCGACATTGGCGCGGTACGCCTCCTGAACGTGATTGCCCCACTTCATGACGATCTTGTGGACCAGCTCGCCGCGAGGGCCACGCTGATGTTGACCTGCTGCTTGGGCTTCCATACTCATCGATAGGGTGGGAAGCGCCATGGCGAGACAGGCGGCCATCAGACAGGAATTTTTCATGCGCTTGCCCCTTGGGTGAGTTGAGCCGATCTTGAACAAAATGCGGCCAGACAGACTCTGGCATCGACACTATCAACGGAAGATCCACCGATCTCGGGACAAACGCCCTCACGCCATGACCTTCGACACCCGAATCCGCTCCTGCAAAGCGCTACAGTCGGCGGTCGCCCAATCGGGTGCGCCCGCCAATCCATGCAAAGCCCTCCGGGCCGGAGATTCCGTGAACCGTCAAGCCTCCTCGATCCACAAACCGCGCGTGCTGATGATGTCCCTCGCCATCGCCGCCTCGCTGACCGCGTGCAACAAGGAAGCTGCCACCCCCGCCGCCAAGGACGTCGCGCCCAAGGCCACAGCATCATTGACCCTCGACGAAAGCAAGCTGCCGCCGTTCAACCAGTTCAAAGCGACCGATCTCGACGCCAGCAAGAGTGCCTGTGCCGACTTCGACGGTTATGTGAACGGCAAATGGCAGGCCGCGAATGCCATCCCGGGCGACCGCACATCGTGGGGTGCCTTCGAAATGCTCGGCGAGCGCTCGCTCTCAGTCCAGCAGCAACTGGTGGAACAGGCTGCCGCGATGAAGGACGCCAAGGGCGTCGAAAAGATCGTCGGCGACTTCTGGGCCACGGGCATGGACGAAGCCAGGATCAATGCACAGGGCATCGCTCCGCTGAAGAGCCGCCTGGACGCCATCGATGCGCTCGCCGACGGTCCGGCGGTAGCCGAGTACCTGCGTCAGTCCGCCGCCAAGGGCGAAGGTTTCCTGTTCGGCTTCGGCCCCAACGGCGACTTCAAGGACTCGTCGATGAACATCGCCTATGCCTTCCAGGGTGGGCTCGGCCTGCCTGACAAGGCCTATTACTTCGACGCCGACAAGAAAGACAAGCTGGCCGCCTACGAGCAGCACATCGCCAAGGTGCTGGAACTGTCCGGCATCGCCGCTACCGAAGCCGCCAAGCAGGCCAAGGATGTGATCGCGCTTGAAACCCGCCTCGCCAAAGTGTCGAAGTCGAGCGAAGAGCTGTCGCGCGACGCCGAGCTGTCCTACAACCCGATCAGCATTGCGGACGCCGACAAGCTGGCGCCGAACTTCCCGTGGAGCAAATTCTTCGAGTCGCAGGGCCTCGCTGCGCCGAAGATGTTCTCGCTGGCCATCCCTGCGTTCCACGCCGAAGTCAGCAAGATGCTGGGCGACATGCCGGTCGCACAGTGGAAGAGCTACCTGCGCTTCCAGACCGTCGACGGCGCCTCGCCTTTTCTCAGCGAAGCATTCGTGCAGGAGAATTTCAATTTCTACCGCAAAGCCATGCGCGGCCAGAAGGAAATGAAACCGCGCTGGAAGCGCGTGCTCGATACCGTCGAAAACCAGGCCGGCGAAGCGCTGGGCCAAATGTATGTAAAGGTGGCGTTTCCGGCCGAGTCCAAGGCCCGGATGGAAGAACTCGTGCAGAACCTGCGCGATGCACTCAAGGTGCGGATCGAAAACCTCGCCTGGATGAGCCCGGAAACCAAGAAGAAAGCGCTTGAGAAATGGGCCAGCTTCACGCCGAAGATCGGTTACCCGGACAAGTGGCGCGAGTGGGTCGGCCTCGACACCAGCCGCGACAGCTACATCGAAAACGTGCTGGCAGCCAACGAATTCAACTACAAGTGGAACCTCGGCAAGATCGGCAAACCGGTCGACAAGACCGAATGGGGTATGAGCCCGCAGACAGTCAACGCCTACTACAACCCGCAGTTGAACGAAATCGTGTTCCCGGCGGCGATCCTGCAGCCACCGTTCTTCGACGCCAAGGCCGACGATGCGCTCAACTACGGCGGTATCGGCGCGGTGATCGGCCATGAAATGACCCACGGTTACGACGATCAGGGCAGTCGTTTCGGACCGACCGGCAACTTCGAAAACTGGTGGACGCCGGCCGATGCCAAGGGTTTCTCGGCGCTGACCACGAAGCTCGTGGGTCAGTTCGACGGCTACGAAGCAGCACCGGGCATGAAGGTCAACGGCAATCTGACCCTCGGCGAGAACATCGCCGACCTCGGCGGCGTTGCAGTGGCCTACGACGCATTCAAGAAGGCGACCGATGGCAAGCCCGATGCCAACGTCGACGGCATCAACCGCGAACAGCGCTTCTTCCTGAACTGGGGCACTGTGTGGCGCCGGAACTTCACGCCCGATGAATTGAAGGTGCGCCTGACCACGGACTCGCACGCCCCGGCAAACTTCCGTGCCATCGGTTCACCCTCGAACCACCCGGCATTCGCGGCCGCGTTCTCGTGCAAAGCCGGCGATGCGATGGTGCGCGACGGCGACAAGCGGATCGTGATCTGGTAACTACACCGCGCATGGCAAGTCCGAAGGCCCGGAGAAACCCGGGCCTTCGTTTTTTGCGGGGAGTGCCTGCATCCAGCCTGCGCGACAGGTCGTATCCAAGGACATGTACGCATCGAGCCCGCCGTTCCAAACCCGCGCCATCCGCATCGGTGGTGGTCGGGCACCCGCCATGCGCAAACGCACGACGACGGGCCCATACTTGTCCTCCGGCGCGTTGTCCGTGAACATGACGCGCTTTCTCCCCCCCGATGCTGCAGGATACCGGATGCCTGATTTGCGTACCGACAACACCGCCCAGGATCCATCAGGGCTCGATGCACTGTTGATTGAAGTCGCTGGCGGAAGCCGCAACGCCTTTGAATCGCTGTATCGCGCCACCTCGTCCAAACTGCTCAGCATCTGCGTCCGGGTACTGTCCGATCGCGCCGAGGCCGAAGACGTCATGCAGGAGGTGTTCACGACGATCTGGCACAAGGCGCATCAGTTCGACCCGATGCGCGCCAGCCCGATCGCCTGGTTGGCGATGATCGCCCGCAACAAGGCCATCGACCGCCTGCGCGCCCAGCCGGCGCGTGGCGTACTCGCCCCGATCGAATTCGCGGACGATATCGCCGACAGCGGCGCCACGCCGCTGCAGACCGCCGTGTCCGCCAACGAGCGCGACCGTCTCGAAGCCTGCATGGGCCAGCTCGATGCGCGCCGGCAATCGCTGATCCGTGCCGCATTTTTCGACGGCTCGACCTATGAGGAACTGGCCCAGCGCATCGCATCGCCGCTGGGGTCGGTCAAAAGCTGGATCCGCCGCGGTCTGCTGCAACTGCGGGGGTGCCTGGAAGCATGAACGTCCGCGACCTCCACGATCAGGATTTGAACGGCCACGAGCCGCCTTCGGCCGATCTTCTGGCCGGCGAATACGTGCTGGGCGTCCTCGACGCAGAACAGCGCCGGGACGTCCAGGGCCGGATCGAACGCGACCCGGGTTTCGC
>JANLSB010000242.1:0-4854 GCA_031362125.1 Lysobacterales bacterium
GCACGGTTTTTCTGGACGAAGTCGGCGACTTCCCGCTGGCGCTGCAGCCGAAACTGCTGCGCTTCATCCAGGACAAGGAATACGAACGCGTCGGCGACCCGGTCACGCGCAAGGCCGACGCCCGGATCGTCGCCGCCACCAATCGCGATCTGGATGCGATGGTGAAGGAAGGCCAGTTCCGCCTCGATCTGCTCTATCGCCTCAATGTCATCACCATCACCTTGCCGCCGCTGCGCGAGCGTCATGAGGATCTCGCAGATCTCGCCAACGGTTTCGTAAACCGCTATGCCGCCGATTACAGCCTGCCCGCACGCCGGCTTTCGCTGACCGCGCTGTCGCAGCTGCGCGCGTATGCGTGGCCGGGCAATGTCCGCGAACTGCAGAACATGATGGAACGCGCGGTGATCCTGTGCCGCGGCGAAGAGATCGGTCCGGATCTGCTCGCGCTCAGCGCGTCCGCCCGCCACGATGCGCAGCCGGGCATGGCGATTTCGCTGGACGAACTGGAACACCTGCACATCGAACGCGTGCTCGCGTCCAGCGAGAGTCTGGATGCGGCCGCGCGCACGCTCGGCATCGACGCTTCAACGCTGTACCGCAAACGCAAATTGTTCGGTCTGTGACCGCGCAGACCGACCGCCACTCCGTTTCGAGTCGACCCCTCCTGCCATGAATCATCGTCCACCCGCCGTTCTTCCCGAAATCGCCGCACTGCCTCCGCGCGACGGTTGGCTCGCGCTCGCCGGTTGGATCCTGCTGCTGGTGGGATCGGGTGCGGTGGTCGGCTTCGTATTCGATCCCAACGGCTGGTACGCCGATCTGCTGAAGCCGACCTGGAACCCGCCGTCGTGGCTGTTCGGTCCGGTGTGGACGCTGCTGTACATCTCGATGGCGGTCGCGCTGTGGCTGGTGCGGCGGGAGCCCGATATCGAAGAACCCCTGCGCCAGCGCGCGGTGGCGCTGTTCGCGATCCAGTTCCTGTTGAATCTGGCGTGGACGCCGCTGTTCTTCGGCCTGCACAGCGCGGGACTCGCGTTTCTCGAAATCTGCGTACTGTGGATCGCGCTGTGGTGGACGATGCTGATGTTCGGCCGGATCCGTGCGCTGGCGGGTTATCTGCTGTTGCCCTATCTGCTGTGGGTGTCGTTCGCGCTGGTGTTGACCGGCACGATCTGGCTGATGAATTCGTAGCGCCATTCTCGCGTCCGCAGCCATCCGTCCGCAGCCGCTTGTCCGCAGCAAGGGGAACGACCCCCGGGGATCCCGCATGCCGCCGCCCAGCACCGCGCAGTTCCGCAACCGCATCAACGTCGGGCTGCTGGCCTTGGCATTCGTGGTGATCCTCATCACCTCCATCATCTCGGTGCGCTCCACCAACGCTTTGGCCGGCTCCATCGAGCTGGTTACGCATACGCTCAACGTCAAAGACGATCTGACCGCGCTGCAGGTCGAGCTGGGCATGCTGGAAGCCGACGGGCTGCGGTTCATGGTCGGCGGTTCGACACAGCACCGGGCGGGCCTGTATGCGCATCTCGACGCGATTGGCCGCCTGCTCGAGCGGTTGAAGGCGCGGACCGAAGACAATATCCATCATCAGGCCGCGCTGGCGACGCTGGCGCAGCAGTTCGTACAGATCCAAACCCGCGTCCGCGGATCGATCGCCATCAAGGACGCGGAACTGCGCGACGGCAAAGAGGGCTACGCGACGGAGCGCATTCGCGACGGACGGGGCGAGCGCGCGGTCGACGTCATGCGTGAGCGGGTATTCGAAATGTCCCACGAAGAAGACCGCCTGTTGGTCGAGCGGCGCCTGACGCGCGACGCGCTGGTGAAGCAGATGACCGCTACGCTGATGATCGCCAACGGCCTCGCCCTGGCTGCGGGCCTGTTGGGGTTCTTCGCGCTGCGGCGCGCCCAGCGCGAGGCCGAAAACGCGCTGCGCGGCGAACTGCGCGCGGCGCAGGCACGGCGCGCGAACGAGGAAAAAAGCGTGTTCCTGGCCAGCATGAGCCACGAGATCCGCACGCCGATGAACGCGATCTTCGGCTTCGCCCAACTGCTCGGCGACCACGTGCGCGAGCCGCTGCAGCGCGAGTGGGTGGCGTCGATCAAGAAAAGCGGACAGATGCTGCTGGCCTTGATCAACGATGTGCTGGACCTGTCCAAGATCGAGGCCGGCAAACTGCAGCTCAACCAGCAGGGCACGGATCTGGGTGAATTGGCGACCGAAACCCTGGCGCTGTTCGAACCGATGGCCGAAGCCAAAGGTCTGCGCCTGCAGATCGAGATCGATCCCACCAACTTCGTGCCGGTGGTGGTGGACGCGCAGCGGTTGCGCCAGATTCTGATGAATCTGCTGAGCAATGCGGTGAAATACACCGAACGCGGCGAAGTCGTGCTGCGGCTGTCGATGGCGTCCTCGCCGCTGGGCTCGGCCCGCGACCTCTGCGTGCAGGTGACCGATTCCGGCGTCGGCATCGAACCCGCGCAGCTGGAGCAGATCTTCGAGCCGTTCTATCAGGCCGAGAGCCCCGACGGTCGCGTGCGCCAGGGCACCGGCCTGGGCCTGAGCATCACCCGGCGGCTGGTCGATCTGATGCGCGGCAATATCCAGGTCGCCAGCCGTCCCGGCGAAGGCGCGACGTTCCGCGTCAACATTCCCGATCTGGAACCCGCGGCGGTGGTGCTGGCGGATGTCGATGCGCGGGTCGACTTCGACCGGCTGCCGCCGCTGAAGATCCTGGTGGTGGACGACGTCGACTGGAACATCGAAGTCGCGAAAGGCTATCTGCGCGACAGCCATCACCAGGTAATCGTTGCGCGCGACGGTGTCGAAGGCGTCGCGGCCGTGCGCACGCTGCGTCCGGACGCGGTGATGATGGATCTGCGCATGCCGAAAATGGACGGCTTCCGCGCGCTCGAAGCGATCCGCGGCGATGCCGCGCTCGGCGCGACCCGGGTGATCGCGGTCACTGCGTCCAGCCTTGCCGGCGAAGCCGGGCCGCAGCACGCGCCGTTCGACGGCTTTCTGCGAAAACCCTATACGCCGCTGGAATTGTTCGCGACTCTGGCGAGTCTGTTCGGCAAAGACGACGACGACGGGATCGACATCGCCACTGTTGTTGTTCCTGCCGATGATGCGGCGAGCCGGGAACTGACTGCGCAAGCCCGCGAAGAGTGGCGGACGCTGCGTGAAGCACCGCTGCAGGCGCTGCGCACCCGCATGCGCATGCGCGAGATCGCGGAATTCTCGAAGCGGCTGCTGGCGCTGTCCGACGACCTTCGCGCGCCTGCATTGCAGGCCGAAGCGCGTTATCTACAGCTCGCCGTGCAGCGCTTCGACGTGAATCAGATCAAGATGGTGCTCGATCGGCTGGCCCACTGGTCCGAGGAGGATGGCGATGCCGAATAGATTCCAGGCGACGGTCGCCCTGCCGGTGGTGATGGTGATCGACGACCAGACCGCCAACGTGCAGGTGGTCGGCCAACTGCTGACCCACGCCGACTACGAGGTGGTGCCGGTGCTCGACGGCCGCGAAGCGCTCGCGTTGGCCGAACGCAGCCCGCCCGATCTGGTGCTGCTGGACATGCGCATGCCGGGTCTCGACGGCTTCCAGGTGCTCACCGGACTGCAGGCGCTGCCGCAGACCCGCGATGTGCCGGTGATCTTCCTCACCGCCGACCACGAGCGCGACAGCCTGACCCGCGCTTTCGCCGCGGGCGCGGTCGACTACGTCACCAAACCGTTCATCGCGGAAGAATTGCTGGCGCGGGTGCGCACCCATCTCGATCTGAAGCAGGCGCGCGACCGGCTCGCGCGGGTGGCCGACGAGCGCCAGAAAATCGCCGAGATCGTCAGCCACGACCTGCGCAATCATTTCGCGAACATCCTGTTTTCGGCGGACATGCTCCGCGATCCGGTGTTGAACGACGACGCGCGGCAGCGGCTGATACAGTCGATCCACACGTCCGCCGATGCCGGCGTGCTGTTCCTGCAGGCGTTTCTCGACCAGCAGGAGTCGCTGATCCGCGACGTGCCGCCGCAGCCGATCCTCGCACGCGCCCTGCTGGAAGAAGTCAGCGAACTGCTCTCGTACCAGTCGCAGAGCAAAGGCATGCACGTGCATATCGACGCCGACGCAGCCGACGGGATGCGTCTGCTGGCCGAGCGTGCGGGCGCGCTGCACGTGCTGCAGAACCTGCTGTCGAACGCGCTGAAATACGCTCCGCCGGGGAGCGACGTGCACCTGACGGCGATGCAGCAGGGCAAGTACGCGCGGCTCACCGTGCACGACCGTGGCCCGGGCATTTCGCCGAAGGATCGCGAGCGCCTGTTCCAACGCTACGTGCGTCTGAGTGCGCAACCCACCGGCGGCGAAACATCGACCGGGCTGGGTCTGGCCCTGGCCAAGCAGCGTGCGCGCACCATGGACGGCGATGTCTGGTACGACGACCGCGAAGGCGGCGGCGCCAGTTTCACACTTGAGCTGCCGCTTGCCTGAGCGCCTGTTCAAGACCTCTGGTTTGGAAAACGTGTCATCCCGAACAAGGGAAGCCCGAGGAGGGAGCTGCTTGTGGCCCGTGGTGTCACAACAGCAGCTCACTCCACCCGCAACGCGGGCGTTCGGGATGACTGATGGTCTGTCCGGTTACTGTTTTTGAGTTTTTGAGCAGGCACTTGGGAGCAGGCACTTGGCGTACCGGAGACGCTTCGCGCAGGTTCGGCGCGCGCATCCGCGGCTGTTATGGTGCGACCATGCCCGGGACGCCCGACCACGCACTCTTCGCGATTCTGATCGGGTTCTTTCCGCTATGGGCCGCCACGTTCGGATTCCGGCGGCTGAGCCGCGCCCC
>JANLSB010000347.1:0-2680 GCA_031362125.1 Lysobacterales bacterium
CGCGCCATCGCCATCGCCGGCCTCGGTGCGCTGTTGCTTGTCGGCCTGATCGCGCTGTTCGCGGGCCTGCGGCTGACGCGCTCGATCAGCACCCCGCTGTCGCAGGTGCAGGACACCGTGCGCAAGGTCAGCGCCGGCGACCTCAACGCGCGCACCGGGATGCAGACCAACGACGAAATCGGCCAGCTCGCGCAGGCCTTCGACGGCATGCTCAACGACAAGGTGGCCGAACTCGCCCGCGCACAGAAAGAAAACGACCAGCTCAACGACTCGGTGATCGAGATCATGACCTCGGTCGCGCAGCTGGCGCAGCGCGATCTGAACGTGAAAGTGCCGGTATCCGAAGACGTGACCGGCGCGGTCTCGGACGCCATCAACATGATGACCAGCTCGACCGCGCGCGCGCTGAAGGAAGTGAACACCATTTCGGCGCAGGTCTCGGACAGCTCCGGGCGCGTCAAACAGCGCGGCGACAACGTATACAAGCTCGCCGATGAGGCAAGCAATCAGGCGAACGCGGCATCGGCGGAATTGAGCACGACCGCCAACGCGCTGCGCCAGATCGGCGAACAGGCGCAGGGCGCGGGCCGCGAGGCGGAACGCGCGCTGGTCACCACCAACGAGGCGATGGCGGTGGTACGCGCCACAGTCGAAGGCATCACCAACTCGCGCGACCAGATCCGTGAGACTGAAAAGCGCGTGAAGCGGCTGGCCGAGCGTTCGCAGGAAATCTCCTCGGCGGTGACCATCATCGGCCAGATCGCGGAACGCACCTCGGTGCTGGCGCTCAACGCATCGATGCAGGCGGTCGCGGCCGGCGAAGCCGGGCGCGGTTTCGCGGTGGTGGCGGATGAAGTGAAGCGCCTCGCGGAAAACGCCCGCGAAGCGACCCAGCAGATCGCCGGGCTGGTGAGCGCGATCCAGACGGACACGACCGAAACGCTGCAGGCGATGAACGGCACCATCACCCAAGTGGTGGACATCACCAAACTCGCCGACCGCGCCGGCATGCAGATGAACGAAAACCGCGAAGCGACCGAAGCGCTGGTGAATTCGGTGCGCAGCATTTCGATCGCGACCCAGGCCCAGGGCGAAGCATCGCAGCGTCTGCTGGCCCGCGCCTACGATCTGATCAGCGCTTCACAGAACACGCTGGAGGAAATCGAACAGCAGCGCGGCGATACCCAGACGCTCACCGACTCGGCCTCGGCGCTGGTGCGCACGGTGTCGGAATTCCGCCTGCCCGGCTGATCCCGGGCATCGGAACCGTACCGAAACGCCACAGCCACACCGACGAGGAAGCAGACCATGTCACCGCCACCCGGCAGCGCAGAGAGCACCCAAGCGCCAGAGCAGTACCGCTCGCAGCTCGACATCCTGGTGTCGCTGCTGCAGGTGGCCAACGCCGTGCCCGACATGGCGGACCCGATCCTGCTCGGGCAGATGGTCGAAACGCTGCAGGAAGGCGCGACCGCCGCACCGCTGCCCGGCGTGCCCGATCTGCTGCGCAGTTGGAAAGCCGCGCTGCACGATCTGGGCCGTAGCGGCGACGGACTCAGCCGGGACGACCTGGTCCAGATGACGCTGTGGTTTGTCGGCCTGCAGGAACACGCCGGCGGTCGCCTCGACCGCGAAGGCCGGCACATGCTGGCGCAATTGCCTGAAGCCATCGCTTGGCTGCCGCGGCTCTCACCCAATTTCACCCATGCGGTCGCGCGACGGCTCGATGCGGGCGCAATGATCGCTGCAGCGCCGGCACCGCCCGTCGTCGAAACCAACGTGTCCGAAAATCCTGCGCTCATTGAAATTTCGAATGACACTGCGCACGACGTTGCAGACGTGGCCGAAGGCGCATTCGCCGATGGTGCGCTTATGCAGGATGCCGACGCGTCCGACATCGATCTGTACTGCACCGATCAAAACCAGGCCTCGATCTGGATCGGTCAGGAAGAACTCGATCTCACCCGTCAGGCCATCGTCGAACAAGTGATGCCACTGGCGCAGGCCTGGGCGGAAACGCCCGACGCGGACGCCAACGCGCCGATCGTCGAAGAGCTCGCCTACCAATGCCAGCTCATCGTCAACGTACTGGAATTGATCGGCACGCCCGCACTCGCGCACGGCATGAGCGCAGTCCACGAAGGCATCGAACGTCGCGATCCGGCAGTGCTGCCGGAACATGTGGCGATGTGGTGCGGCGCATTGCTAGGCGCGATCGAACAGCCTGGCCACGAAGCCGCGGACCTGCTGGGCTCTGTCGCGCCCACGCTGTCCGGGTTGGACGATGCATGGACACGCGCGCTGAGCGACGAACTGGCGCGGATCGTCATCGGCATGGACCCGGCGCTGATCGCACAACGCAAGACGGTCGCCGCTTTCGAGGATATCGGTCTTTCGCCCGCAGACGACGTCCTGCCGAATGTGCTCGAAGGCATGCTCCGCGAACTGCCGGACAATACCGCGCGCCTCGGCGCATCGGTGCGCGCGCTCGCCGATACCCGTTCGCCCGAACCCATCGACGAAGCCCGCCGCGTCGCGCATACGCTCAAGGGCGACGCCAACACCGTAGGTATCCGCGGGTTGGCCAGTCTCACCCACGCGCTGGAAGACATTCTGATCGTGCTGGCGAAGCGGCCCGATCTGCTCAACGACGATTGCGCCGACCTGTTGACATCGGTCA
>JANLSB010000374.1:0-5023 GCA_031362125.1 Lysobacterales bacterium
CCTGTTGTTGCGCATTGAATGCCCATAGCGCAAAGGCGGATGCGGTCGCAGACAGCAGGACCAGCACCGCCGCCGCAAGCCGGAAGCGCAGGTGGCGCCTTCGCTTGAGGCGCATCGATGCTTCGATGAGCGCGCGTTCCATAATGGAAATCCGCGATTGCAATCGATGTTGCACTTCCAGCGCTTCCTGGAGCGGTTGTCCGTGGTGCAGCAGATGATCATCGCTGCGGCCCGCTTCCTCCCAGCGACCGGCGGCGCGCACCAGTCGACTGTGGGCCTGCAGCAGTCTGCGATTGTCCTGCGCCCATTCGCGCGCGCGCGGCCATTGGCGCAGCAAGGCTTCGTGGGCGACACCGAAGTCCGGGCGATCCGCCGCTTGGCGACCGACGAAAAGCCGACCATTGACGAACGCATCCACGAGTGTTCGTGCTGCGTCGTTCTTCAGTATCGACCACGGCACACGTCGCGCGCTGATGCTTTCGCTGTCGGCCTGCATCACGATCAATTCCGCCAGCACAAGATCGAGTTGGGCACGCACCTCGTTGGGAAGTCCGGCGAACACGGCCTCCGCGTGATGCGCGACCGCGCCTTCCAGCCCGCCCATGCTCCGGTAGGCGTCGAAGGTGAGTTGCCCGTCATCGCGTCGCTGTTCGTACAGCGCGTGCAGGGTGTATTGCAGCAGCGGCAAGGTGTCGGGCTTGTCCGCAGCGGCGTCGCGCAGCACATCGTCCAGGCGCGCGCCGGTGTTCGGATCTTCTTCGAAGGTCAGTCCGGCCAGGTAGGCCGGCATGCGCACGATCTGGGCGATTTCCCCTGCGCGCGGCGGGGTCGCGTCGATGTGGCCATCGCTGCCTTTGCGCTCGGCGATCTCGGGCAGGGCCGCGATCAGTGCGGCATGGAAGTCGCCGCGCACGACCATCAGCGTGCCGCCGCGTGCATGCGCGCAGACGGCTTCGATGACCGCCCACGCGCGGCGTCGTTGCGTGTCGTCGATGCGGTCGGAAGCGACCAGCGCTTCCGCGTGATCGACGAGCAACAGCAGATGCGCATGCGGGCTGTCGTTGCGGACGGTGCGTTTGCGCCAGGCGTCGTTCAGCGCTTCGGCGACGTGTTCCGGCGATGCCGCCAGACGTTCCGTTAGCGCTTCGATCGGCTGCGGCGCGAACACCGGCCGTCCGTCGAGTTGCCAGGTGGCGAGTGCGGCCGCCAGCGGCTGCATCGGGTCGCCGTCGACGGTCGCCGCAAAATCGCAGTGCGCAACCGAGAGCGCCTGCAATCCGTCGAAGCCTCCGGACTGCTCCAGCAACGGCAGCACCGAAGCACGCAGCAGCGAGGTCTTGCCACAACCGCTGGCGCCGACCAGCAGCAGGAAACGACGCTCGGTCTCGCGCTGACGTTGCAGCGCGGCCAGCACATCGGCGGTGAGACGGCTGCGTCCGAAGAAGACTTCGGAATGCTCCGCGTCGTAAGCGGCCAGCCCCAGATAGGGATTGCGTCCGGCCCAGCCGTCGACCTGAAGCGGACTGCGTCGATAGTCCTCCGGAAATGCGACCGGTGCGATCAGCCGGTATCCGCGTTTGCGGATCGTCTCGATGAAGACTGGACTGCGGAGGTCATCGCCGAGCTGCCGACGCAGGACACCAATCGCGCGATGCACGGGATTGTCTCCGTAGAACGTTCCGCGCCAGACTTCGATCAGCAGTTGTTCGGCGCCGATCACTTCGCCGGCATGTTCCGCCAGCGCGACCAGCAGCTCCATGATGCGCGGTTCGAGCGAGATCTCGGCCGCGTCGCGTTCAATCGCCAACCGCTCCGGATGGACCAGAATCGGACCGACGCGGAAACGCGAGCCCGTCGCCAGCGTTCTGATACGGTCGATGCGTTGCGACACGACTTGCCTCCCTGCGCGCTTTCTATGCATGTGGTCGCCATTTCCGCGCGTCCTACCTCGCCTTTTGCGCGGTGATGGGACTGTATCCGATATCGGTGCCATGTTGAGGCGGGCCGGTCCTTCCAGAACCGATCAGACACCGGATGCGAATGATCGACTCAATCGTAATGGGCAAATCCATGCGAATGCCGACACTTCGGCCACTGACGGGTGTCGGCCGCATTCGTATCGGTTCTGCATTGTGTCGATAGCCTTCCGGACAGAGGCCGGGTGTGCCGCGGCGACGTTCTCCCGTCGATCATCCGCGACGGATCACACCACCTCGAACAAACCCGCCGCGCCCTGGCCGCCGCCGATGCACATGGTGACCACGACATACTTCACGCCGCGACGCCGGCCTTCGATCAGCGCATGCCCGACCAGCCGCGCGCCCGAGACGCCGTAAGGATGGCCAACGGCGATAGCGCCGCCGTTGACGTTCAAACGCTCCATCGGAATGTTCAACTTGTCCGCGCAGTACAGCACCTGCACCGCGAAGGCTTCGTTGAGTTCCCACAGGCCGATGTCGTCGATGCTCAAGCCGGCGCGCGCCAGCAGCTTCGGCACCGCGAACACCGGGCCGATGCCCATTTCGTCCGGTTCGCAGCCGGCCACCGCGAATCCGCGGAAGATGCCGAGCGGCCGCAGGCCGCGCTGTTCCGCCAGCGTCGCGCTCATCACCACCGCAGCCGAGCTGCCGTCGGAGAACTGGCTGGCGTTGCCGGCGGTGATCACGCCGCCGGGCGTCGCCGGGCGAATGCCGCGTACCGCGTCCAGCGTTGTGTCGGCGCGGATGCCTTCGTCGGCGCTGATGGTGACTTCGCGACTCGACAATTGTCCGCTGGCCTTGTCGGCGACGCCCATCGTCACCGTCATCGGCACGATCTCGTCGTCGAACTTGCCGGCCGCCTGCGCCGCCGCTGCAGCGAGCTGGCTGCGCACGCCGTATTCGTCCTGGCGTTCTTTCGGAATGTTGTAGCGGGTCGCGACCTGCTCGGCGGTCTGCAGCATGGTCCAGTACAGCTCGGGCTTGTGCGCCGCCAGCCACGGGTCGCTGAGCATGGTCTGGTTCATCACGCCCTGCACGCAGGAAATGCTCTCCACGCCACCGGCGACGTACACCTCGCCCTCGCCGGCGATGATGCGCTGCGCGGCCGTGGCGATGGTCTGCAGGCCGCTCGAACAGAAACGATTGATGGTCATGCCCGGCACGCTCACCGGGCAGCCGGCGCGCAGCGCGATCTGGCGCGCGATGTTCACGCCGGTGGCGCCTTCTGGATTCGCGCAGCCCATCAGCACGTCCTCGACTTCCGCCGGGTCGATGCCGGCGCGTGCGATCGCATGCTGCACGCTGTGTGCGCCGAGGGTGGCGCCGTGGGTCATGTTGAAAGCGCCTTTCCAGCTTTTGGCCAGTGCGGTGCGCGCGGTGGAGACGATGACGGCGTCGGTCATGGTGGATTCCTTGGTCGAATTCGATGCAGTGGCGATCAGGTGAAGCTCTTGCCGTCGGCGGCGAGTGCGGCCAGCAGCGGCGCGGGCTCCCACGCGCCAGCTTGGCGGTTGTCGCGGTCGGCCTCGGCGTAGCGGCGCATCGCGCGCACCACGTTGAACGCGCCCACCTCATCGGCATAGCGCATCGGTCCGCCTCGGAACGGCGGAAAGCCGTAGCCGAACAGATAGACCATGTCGATATCGCCAGCCTTGCCGGCGATGCCTTCTTCGAGAATCTTCGCGCCCTCGTTCACCAGGGCATAGATCAGACGCTCGACGATTTCGGTATCGCCGATCTTGCGGCGCGCGATGCCAGCGTTCTTGGAGTGCTCGACGACCAGCGCATCGACGATGGCGCTGGGATGCGCCTTGCGGTCGCCGGACTTGTAGTCGTACCAACCGGCGCCGGTCTTCTGGCCGAAGCGGCCCTGTTCGCACAGCCGGTCGGCCACCGCCGAGTACGTCAGTTCCGGTTGTTCGACATAGCGGCGCTTGCGGATCGCCCAGCCGATGTCGTTGCCGGCCAGATCGCTCATCCGGAACGGGCCCATCATGAAACCGAAGCGTTCGGCCGCAGCATCCACCTGCGCCGGCAGCGCGCCTTCTTCCAGCAGGAACAGCGCCTGACGGCTGTACTGCTCGATCATGCGGTTGCCGATGAAGCCGTCGCACACGCCGGACACCACCGCGGTCTTGCGGATTTTCTTCGCCACGGCCATCGCCGTGGCCAGCACGTCTTTCGCCGTCGCCTTGCCGCGCACCACTTCCAGCAGTTTCATCACGTGCGCCGGGCTGAAGAAATGCAGGCCGATCACGTCCTGCGGGCGCTTGGTGAACGAGGCGATCTTGTCGAGATCCAGCGTCGACGTGTTCGAGGCCAGAATCGCGCCGGGTTTGGCGACGACATCGAGCTGCTCGAACACCGATTGTTTGACGCCCATTTCCTCGAATACCGCTTCGATGATCAGATCGCAATCGGCGAGGTCGGCATAGTCCAGGGTCGGCTGCAGCAGCGCCATCCGCGCCTCGAGTTTGGCTTCGCTCAGGCTGCCCTTGCGGACATTGCCTTCGTAGTTCTTGCGCAGCGTGGCGACGCCGCGATCCAGCGCCTCCTGCTTCGTTTCCAGAATCGTCACCGGCAGGCCGGCATTGAGGAAATTCATCGCGATACCGCCGCCCATCAGGCCTGCGCCGATCACGCCGACCTTGCGCACCTCGCGCTGCGGGGTGTCATCGGGCACATCGGCGATCTTCGAGGCCGCACGTTCGGCAAAGAACGCATGCCGCAGCGCGCGCGATTCCGGCGACATCATCAGCGCGGCGAAGGTGTTTCGCTCGAATGTCATGCCGTCGTCGAAACGCTTGCGCGCGGCGGCTTCGACGCAGTCCACGCAGCGTTGCGCGGCGGGATAGTCCTTCGCCATCGCGCCGACGGTGGTGCGGGTGAACTGCACGAAGCCTTCGACATTCGGATGTTCGACGCGGCGGTCGCGCATCCGCGGATGCGGGCCTGGTTCTCTACCGCTCGCTGCGGCAGCACGCTCGCGGGCGCACTGTTTAGCGGCAGTGAGCAGATCGCCGTCGACGATTCGGTCGACCAAC
>JANLSB010000406.1:0-4114 GCA_031362125.1 Lysobacterales bacterium
TTCTGCCGGTTGGCTTCGGCGACGGCGTCGTTTTTGGCCTGATCGACGATCTGATTCGCGCGCTGATGGGCCTGATCGATGATCTCGTTGGCCTTGGTGCGGGCGAGCTTCAGCTCTTCGTTGACCTTTTCTTCGGCCTGGGCGAGGTTCTTCTGCGCGTTGTCGGCAGCGGCGAGTCCTTCAGCGATCTTCTGCTGACGGTCTTCGATGGCGGCGATGATGTGCGGCCAGCCGAACTTCATCACCATCCAGGCCACCGCGAAAAACGCGAAGCCCTGGACGATGAAAGTGAGATTGATATGCATGACGTACTCCTGACGCCGACGCGCGTGGCGCCGGCGCTAGCCAAGACCGAATGCTTGATCAGCCCGCGATCGCGGACAGGAACGGATTGGCGAAGATGAGCAGCAGCGCGATGGCGACGCCGATGATCGGCACCGCGTCGAGCAGACCGGCGACGATGAACATCTTGGTCTGCAGCATCGGGGTCAGCTCCGGCTGGCGGGCCGCGCCTTCGAGGAACTTGCCGCCGAGGATGGCGAAGCCGATCGCGGTGCCAAGCGCGCCAAGACCGATAAGCAGGCCGGCCGCGATGACCGTGAACTTCGCGATTTCAGCGTAAAGGGCGACGTTTTCCATGGTGTTCTCCGTACAACGATTGAGGTGAAAAGAAATGATGATGAAAGGGTGAAGCGAAACCGGATGAGGCTGGACGAGCAGGCGCTGAACAAGTTCGCGCCGGATCAGTGGCTTTCCGCCGCCATGCTCAGATACACGATGGTAAGCATCATGAAAATGAAGGCCTGCAGGGTAATGACTAGAATGTGGAACGCGGTCCAGACGAAGCCGGACACGAATTGCAGCGGCATCATGACGTAGGTCATGCCGCTGGACATCGCGGCATTCCAGGTCATCAGTGCGATGAGGATGAAGATCAGCTCGCCGGCGTACATGTTGCCGAACAGTCGCAGGGTCAGCGACAGCGGGCGCACCAGCTCTTCGATCACGCGCAGCAGCAGATTGGCGGGCGCTAGCAGGATCTTCATCACCGTGCCTTCCGCATGGAACGGCGCTGTGAAGGCTTCCTTGAAGAATTTGCCGAAGCCCTTGTGGCTGATGCCGAAGACCTGGATCAGCAAAAACACCATCAGCGACAGGCCGAGCGTGGTGTTGAGGTCCGCGGTGGGCACCACGCGCAGATAGGCGTGCTGCGGATCGTGGCCGGCCAATTCGTTGAGCTTCATCCACGCGCCCGGGAGCCAGTCGACCGGAATCATGTCCATGAAGTTCATCAGGAACACGACGCAGAAGATGGTGATGGCCAGCGGCGCGATGAGCTTGCTGCGGCCGTGGAAGGTCTCGCGGACCAGACCGTCGACGAAGCCCACGACCATTTCCATGCCAGCCTGGAACTTGCCCGGCACGCCCGCCGTCGCCTTGCGCGCCGTGCGTATGAAGAAAAACAGGAACACCGACGACAACAACAGCGTGAACAGCACGCTGTCGACGTTGATGGTCATGAACTTGCCCTCTCCCACGTGCCACTGGAGATGATGCAAGTGGTGCTGGATGTATTCGGTGGCCCCGCCACCAGAAGCAGTTTCAGCGCTCACGTTCTACCCTGACACAAAAGTTCAAAGCCAATGGATGCGCGACCAAAGCGACCGCGAGCCCTGCGAGCAACGGGAGCGGCGCCATGCGCCAGACACCCGATGCGATCGCGAATATCGTGATGACCACCAACCACTTGAGGCAGGTGGCCAGCATCAGTCGCGAGAACGCCGACCGCGCCGTCACCACACCCCCGCCCAGCGCGATATTCGCGGCCAGGACATTACCCAACACCACACTTGCCCCCCCCAGAAACGCCGACAGCGAAGCAGACCAGCCCGACGCCAGAAATATCAGCGCCACCACGAGCACGGCTGCCATCTGGTAGGCCACCGCCCGCAACGCGGCGCTGCGGCCGGCTGCGACAGAATTCAGCACACGGCACCCGGATAGTGGAGGAGACGTCGGGGCGGGCCGTCTCAAGACAGGCTCGTGAACGAAAACCACCCCGTCAAGCCGCAAAAGTATAGCAGTCGGGTGTTTTCTGGGGCAACCGCAGTCGGTACGGAATACGGAGGATGAGCGCTCGCCCGGAAGTGTCGATTCCGTCGCAAAAAAGTTCCGCTTGTCAGGTTGTTAAAAAACTCACTTCGTGTTCGTTTTTGAAGTCGCACGCCCGGCACATGTCCGGACGCGCTCTCGGCGAATCAATCGCTTACGCGCTTGCTTCGCCGTCGCAGCCTTCCTTGGCTGCGCTAACAGGCTATTTTTCAACAGCCTGTTAGGCCGTGAAGGGCGGATTACGGCGGGAACTGATCCGGGGAGGAACTTCCGCCGGACAGCCCAAGGCCACTGGATTGCGCCTGCGACCCTTCTTCATCGTCAACCCTCGGCGACGACCTCAGGCCCCGAAGCCCCGGCCACACGCTGGGACTTCGTCTTTTCGGAGCATCGCCTCAGCCGGACAGTGCCCAGTCTGCGGCAGCTTCGGCATGGATACGGGCGGTATCGAACAACGGCACGGCCGAATCGCCCTCGCCCACCAGCAACCCAATCTCGGTGCAGCCGAGAATCACGCCCTGTGCGCCACGTACGATCAGGTCCGACATGATCGCGCGGTAGTCCTCTCGCGAGGCGTCGAGGATGCGGCCGAGGCACAGTTCGTCGTAGATCACCCGGTGCACGCGCTCGCGCTGCGGCGCGTCCGGAGTCAGCACTTCGATCCCCGCCGCTTCGATGCGTTCGCGATAGAACGCCTGCTCCATCGTGAAGCGTGTGCCGAGCAGCGCCACGCGCGTCAGCCCGGCGGCGCGGATACGCTGCGCGGTGGCGGCGGCGATATGCAGCAGCGGGATATCGACAGCAGCCTCGATCGCCGGTGCGACGAGATGCATGGTGTTGGTACACAGCACGATGGCCTCGGCACCTGCCAGCCGAAGCCCGCGCGCGGCATCGGCCAGCATCGCGCCGGCCTTGTCCCAGTCGCCCGAATGTTGCAGCGCTTCGATCTCGGCGAAATCAACGCTGTGCAGCACCAGCTTCGCCGAATGCAGACCCCCGCACTTCTCGCGCACCCGCTCGTTGAGGATGCGGTAGTAGGGAATGGTCGATTCCCAGCTCATGCCGCCCAACAGGCCGAGGGTGCGCATCATTTTTTCTTCGGGATATACAAATCCGCCTACTTGCCCTTCTTGGGCAAGTAAAGATCGGTAATCGTGCCGTCGAACACTTCCGCCGCCATGCCCACCGATTCGCTGAGCGTGGGGTGCGGGTGGATGGTGTGGCCGATATCTGAGACTTCGCAGCCCATTTCGATCGCCAGCCCGACCTCGGCGATCAGATCGCCCGCGTGCACGCCAACGATGCCGCCGCCGACGATGCGGTGCGTCGCTTCGTCGAACAACAGCTTGGTGAAGCCTTCGGTGCGACCGTTGCCGATCGCGCGACCCGACGCCGCCCATGGGAATTTACCCACGCCGACCTTGATGCCTCTGGCCTTCGCCTCGGTCTCGGTGATGCCGACCCAGGCGATTTCCGGATCGGTGTAGGCCACCGATGGAATCACCCGAGCGACCCACTCTTTCTTTTCGCCCGCGGCAACTTCCGCAGCAAGCTTGCCTTCATGCGTGGCTTTGTGCGCGAGCATCGGTTGGCCGACGAGATCGCCGATCGCGAAGATATGCGGCACGTTGGTGCGCATCTGCCGGTCGACGTTGATGAAGCCGCGCTCGGTCACCGCGACGCCGGCCTTGCCCGCATCGAGCTTGTTGCCGTTCGGCGTGCGGCCGACCGCGACCAGCACGCGGTCGTAGGTGTCGTTCGCCGGAATGCTGGCGCCGTCGAACCCGCAGACGATGCCGGCCTTGGTCGCCTTGGCTTCGGTGACCTTGGTTTTCAGATGGATGGAGACGCCCTGCTTCTTCATGCGGTCGGCGAGCGGCTTGATCAGGTCGGTGTCGGTGCCGGGCATGATCTGGTCCATGAACTCGACCACGGTCACGACGCTGCCGAGCGCGCGATACACCGTCGCCATTTCCAGGCCGATGATGCCGCCGCCGACGAC
>JANLSB010000647.1:0-4397 GCA_031362125.1 Lysobacterales bacterium
GACCCGGCGGCACGAGAATCGACAGGGGATTTTGCAACGCAGTGATGGCATGGCGATTCGATGAAAAGAAGGGTTGTATGGCTGGTGCCGGTAGTCTGGTCAAGCAGGAACACTGTGATCGTGCATCTATAACGGATGGGCGGTGAGCCCTAATGGGTTCCTCGGGTCGGGCCGGGCGCGTTCGGCACGTCCCGGCCATTTCCCCCAGCGCGATCAGACGACGGCAATTCCACGCGACACAGCGGCACAATGGGTTCGTGACGAAGCAGCACGTATTGATATGACGTCGCTATCGTCGTGAGCTCCGCACGCAGATCGTCTGGCAGTTGCTCCAGAACCGACTGTTTGGTGGCCACGTAGAGGCGGTTCGGCTTGGCCAAATAATGGCGTAGTTGCACCACGTCATCGATTTCCTCGGCGCGGCCTCGCGAATAAAACTCCGCAGAGTACGGGCGTTGCTTGAAGTAAATCAGCGGCAGGTCTGTTTGCAGTGAATCGCGATACGCAGAAACGATTTCGCGCTGCGATTTGAACCCCGCATACGGCCATACCACTAGTACGAGCAACACTACCAGCACCGGCGTCAGCAGGCCCAGTCTCGGCATCCGATCAATCCGTTCCCGCGTCCGACGTTGTGCCCATATGTCGGCGACCAAGAGTCCAAAACCGGCCAGACCCGGCAACACATAGGTAGGCAGGATATTGCGGGCCATCGTGAAAAATACGATGGGGGCGAAGATCCAGCACAGCAGATACAGCGCCCACCCATCGCTGGATCGCAGCGGTGCGATCGCAATGATTGCCTTGCGCCGCAACAGTTGCCACAGCAGCCACGGTGACCACGGCAGCGTACCGACCAGCGCATATAGCCAGATGGTTCCTCGCGGGTACGCATGTCCCGATCCGTACAGGTCTCCTTTCCACCCGCTCACGGTGTAGCGCTGCCAATGCTCACCGATGAGGAAGTAGTGCAGGAACCCAGGAGTCTCGACCTCAGCCGCCCAGTACCACGGCACCACCATGAGTGCAGTCAACATCATGCCGGTGATCCAAGGCACTTGTCGCCAAGTTTCCTGAACTCGTCCCGTCAACACCGCCCACGCGCCAATCGGCATCAGCGTCAGCACCGTCGCCACCGGTCCCTTCGCCAACAGTCCGATGGCAAGACCAATGAAGAACAGGTAGCCCCACAGGCGGGAGCCTGTCGTCAACGCCAGCCAGAATGCCACCATCGACAGCGTCGTCCCCAGCACCATGGCCGGATCGGTCATCACGCCGCCGGCGCTCACCATCATCAGCAGGCTGGTGGCCACCACGAGGCTTGCGCGCAATCCGTGGTCCACGTCGATGCGCCGTCGACCCGCGATGTACACCAAGCCGCAAACCGCTGCGCCCAACAGCAGAGAGGGAATGCGCGCCGCGAACTCGTTGACGCCGATCAACTTGTACGAGGTCGCGGTCAACCAGAACGACAGTGGCGGCTTGCCCCAAAAGGGAACGCCGTAATCGATCTGCGGCACGATCCACTGACCGGTTTCGAGCAGCTTGCGGGCGATCTCGCCATAGCGGGCCTCGGTGGTGTCAGTCAGTGGATACCCACCGAGCGTGAGCAACCGCGCAACGCAGGCGAAGGCCAGTACGCCGCAGAGCCGTTGGCGAGATGACAGCCGCATCATGGCGTAGCCTGCGGCATGACTAGTCGAGCTTTGGCATGGGCTGGATGAAACGCGCTGACAAGATAGAGGGGTCGTTGCTTGGTTTCGATGAACATCCGGCCCAGGTACTCTCCGAGGATGCCCAGACACAGCAGTTGCACTCCCCCCAGAAAGAGCAACGCGACCATCAGGCTGGGATAGCCCACGATCGCTTCACCAAAAGCCAGCGTCTTGAGGATGACCACGATGCCATAGATGAATGCGACCAGCGCCACCAGCAACCCGAGATAACTGGCGATTTTCAGTGGCGCCACCGTGAAGGAAGTAAATCCTTCGATGGCGAAGTTCCAAAGTCGCCAGTAGTTCCACTTCGTCTTGCCCGCGTGCCTGGGCGAACGCTGGTATGCGATCTGCATGCGTGGATACCCGACCCACGCATACAGCCCTTTCATGAAGCGGCTACGCTCGCCAAGTTGCCGCATGCCCGCGACGGCGCGACGGCTGAGCAGGCGGAAGTCGCCAACATCCTCCGTGATGGGCACATCGCTCAGCCGTGCGATCAGCCGATAGAACGCATGCGCGGTCCAGCGCTTGGCTGCCGATTCGCCTTCGCGACTGATCCGTCGCATCTCGACCTGATCGTAGCCTTGCTGCCAGGCCGCGAGCATGTCCGGAATCAGTTCGGGCGGATCCTGGAGATCCGCGTCGATGATCACGACTGCGTCCCCGCGCACGTGGTCGAGCCCAGCCGCCATGGCAACCTCTTTGCCGAAGTTGCGGCTCAGATCAAGCACACCGATGCGGTGGTCGTGTTCGCGCAGATGCCGGAGCACCTCGACGCTGCCATCGGTACTGCCATCGTTGACGTAGAGCACTTCGAGGCTCATGTCGATTTCCGACAAAGCGCCCATCAGGCGGCGGTGAAACTCCGGCAGCGTCTCCTGCTCGTTGCAAACAGGTACGAGGACCGAAAACAGATTGGCTGCTGCTGTGTTTTGCTCTGAAGAATCCACGGTCGCGACGCTCAGGCCCGAGATAGCAACACGATAGGTTCGGTCGTGTTGTACTTTTGTCGGCCGACTGTGATTGGCGCCAGGGCGCGGTCTCAGGCGAACGGCGCATCCAGCGGCATCACCAGACGCGCCTTCAAGTCGCCGTGGGGCATGTTGTCGAAGGTGAGCTTCCACCCAAGCCGGTCGCACAGGCGACGGATCAGGTACAGGCCGATCCCGGCACCCGCCTCCCGGCCCGAGTCCGCCATCGCCAAGGCGCGGTACAACCGGCTGATGGCTTCCGCGTCGAGTTCTGCGCCTCGGCTTTCAAGGATAAGCGCACCATCGCTGAGCGCGATATGCAGCTCGCCGCTGTTGGTGTGCTCGATCGCATTGCGGATCAGGTTGCCGATCACCATCGTCGCAATGGCCGGCGGCACGCGCGTCGTGGTCGGCTGCAGCGTGCCCACCTCGACGCTCAAGGGCTTACCGCCCTTCAGGTGGGCATGATCGTCCACAACCTCGGGTAGCCAGAGATCCATCCGCCATGGCTCAACGGGAGCGAACGCCACCGGGTCCTTGGCCAGATACAGCAGCGCGGTGATGGTCTCCTGCATCGCGGAGGTGGACCCGCGCGCACGCGCCAACGCCCGCTGGCCAGACGGTGTCAGGCGCTCGTCCTTCAACAGTTCCGCTGCACTGCGGATCACCGCGATCGGCGTGCGCAATTCGTGACTGACCGTGTCGATGAATTCCCGCTCTCGCATCACGAATCCATCCACGCGTTCGAGGAAGCGATTGAACGCGGTTTCGAGCGCCGTGATCTCGTGCTGATGGAAGCGAGTGTCGACCCGACGCTCGCGTTGCAACGGGTCCAGGGCATTGACGCCTCGGACCAGCGCCGATACCGGCGCGAGCAGCCGCCCGGCCAGCCACCACGTGGTCAACAACAGCAGCCCCATGCCGACGGCCGTGGCGATCGCCACGAGACGCCCCATTCGCTGCTCGTCGGCCTGCTGCGCGGTGATATCGACCAACGCAGCCATGCGCCGGCCGTTGACGGTCTGAACCAGCACCGCGTACGGCAGATTCCCGGGTTCGATATCGTCATGCAGGCCCGGCCCGAGGGCGCGCACCGTTGCGGGAAGCGTGCTCGCCGCAGGCGAATCAAGATCGATCAGACGGATGGGCGCCATGGCTGGTTCATCGCTCGCCAGGCCGGCAGCGCGCAAATCGCGCTGCATCACCTCGGCCAGCAACGTGCGCCAGACCCGACGCTCGTGATGTTCGCTCAGGATCACGGCTGCGGTGAGCAACGCCACGGTCAATGCAGCGGCATACAACAGCAGGCCGGTGGTGATGCGATGACGCAGGCTGAAACGGGATTTAGCGGGCGTCATCGACGCGCTCCAAGCTTGCCGACAACCGATAACCGATGCGCGGAACCGTCTGCAGCAATTTATGCGCGAAGGGACCATCGATGGCCCTGCGCAGCAGGTGGATGTGGGAGCGCAACAAGTCGTGATCCGGGGCGGTATCGCCCCAGATCGCACGTTCAAGACGCTCGCGCCGAACCACCGCGGGCGATGCACGCATCAGTTCCTCCAAGAGCTGCCGCGAGGCGGTATGCAATTCGATCGACTGGCCGGCACGTTGCACCTGCGAGGTCGCAAGATTCAATGACAGGTCGGCGACCTGGAGCCGTACCGCCGCCACCTGTCGGCGCGCGCGCCGGACCAGCGCTTCGAGC
>JANLSB010000418.1:0-4894 GCA_031362125.1 Lysobacterales bacterium
GCCGTCTGTTCAAGCGGCGGGCTGCCGCATGGCGGCCATTGAGACCCAACCCGAAGGGCCCTCCACTGGCCGCACGCTGCGGCGTCCTCATTCGGTCGTGTATCGACATACACTCCCTCATTCCTCCTTGCAGCGTGCGGCCAGTGGAGGGCGCACGTTACTTCCATAGCGCTAACAGGCCCTAGATCCGATGTCCATACCCGCCGCTGCAGGCATCCTTTACGTCGTCGCTACCCCTATCGGCAATCTGGGCGACCTCTCGCCGCGCGCCCTCGACACTCTGCGCGCGGTCGCCGCGATCTGCGCCGAGGACACCCGTCACACCCGCCAGCTGCTGTCGCACTACGGCGTCGAGCAGACGCTGATCGCCCTGCACGAGCACAACGAAGCTGGCCTGGCCGAGCGTATCGTCGCCCGCCTGCAGGCCGGTGAGTCACTGGCGTTGGTGTCCGACGCCGGCACCCCACTGGTCAGCGACCCCGGCTTCCGGCTGGTCGCCGCCGCTCGCGCCGCCGGCATCAAGGTCAGCCCGATTCCCGGCCCCAGCGCACTCATTGCTGCGCTCAGTGTCGCCGGCCTGCCCAGCGACCGCTTCGCCTTCGAGGGCTTTCTCCCGGCCAAGGCCGGTGCCCGCCGCCAGCGCATGGCTGAACTGGCCAGCGAACCGCGGACCCTCATCTTTTACGAGTCCTCGCACCGCATCGAGGACGCACTCGCCGACGCCGTGATGGTCATCGGCGCCGACCGCCCAGCCGCCATCGCCCGCGAGCTGACCAAACTGTTCGAGACCGTACTCGGCGGCACCCTCGGCGAACTCCAGGCCCGCGTTGCCGCCGATGCCGACCAGCGCAAAGGCGAATTCGTGCTGCTCATCCAGGGCGTGGGCGACGCCGCCGACGCCAAACTGGTCGAAGGTCGTCGCGTCTACGCGAAACTGGTCGAACACCTGCCGCCGTCGACTGCCGCGAAGCTGGCGGCGGAGATGTCCGGCGCCCCGAGGAAAGAACTCTACGGAAGTGATCCGGCGTAATTGCGCTTCAATTGCCGAGTGCCGGCTCCGGCAACCCGATCGGCGCAGCATCCTGTTCCGCGATCACCACCCGGTTCCGTCCTTCCGCTTTGGCCTGATACAGGGCACGATCCGCGCGGACCAGTAATTGCTCGAATGCATGATCTTCGGTGGACAGGCAGGCGACGCCGACCGATGCGGTCGGCGCGATGGTCTTATCGCTGCAATGCACCGCGACGCCCGCCACCGCCTGTCGCAGGCGTTCGGCAGCGGCGAGCGCGTGGTCGCGGCCGATGCCCTGCAGCAGCACCGCGAATTCCTCACCGCCGTAGCGGCCCAGCGTGTCTGAGTCGCGGCATGCGGCGCGCATGGCCGCGGCCACGGCTATGAGCACTTCGTCGCCGGTCGCATGTCCGAAGCGGTCGTTGATCTGCTTGAAATGGTCGATGTCGACGATGGCGACCGCTAGGCTGAGGCCGTTCTTGATAGCGCGCTCGACTGCGCTGTTTCCCATGTCGGTGATGTAACGCCGGCTATGCACCGTGGTCAGGAAATCGGTGGAGATGGCCACTTCCATTTCGCGGCCGCGCTCACGCATCATCGCGCCGTACTTGCGCTGCTGGTAGTAGAGCGCCGCCATGACGCCCAGCGTGCATAGCGCCAGAATGCCTGCCAGCAGCGTGTAGCGGTACTTGTCCTCATTGGCCATCGCGCGCAGCCGTTCGTTTTCGGCCTTGGCGTTGGCGTTGGCCAGCTCGGCGTCGCTTTCCGCGTAGCGCAATCGCTCCTCGAAATCGGCGGCGGCGGATTCGCGCTCGGTGCGGCTGACCTGATCGCCGAGCTGGATGAGTCTCGCGATCGATTCGGGCAGCGTGTCCGGCTGCGTGCCCTGGAGCTGCAGATCGACGATCGCTCGCACGGTGCGCAGTTCGTCCTGCTGCAGTTTCAGATCGGCGAAGGCGTTGCGCGCCTGCCGATACAGCGCAAGCGCCTTGGCGTTCTGCCCGCGCATCTCCAGCGACTGCGCCGTGGTTTCGTAACTCAGGCCCTGCAGCTGCGTGTTCCGCAGCTCTTCGCCGATCGCGCCGATCCTGCGGCCCATGTCTTCGACCGTATCGGCATCGTTGAGCGCGCGTGCGCTGCGCGCCTCTTCCAGCAGCACTTCCGCCGTCAGTTTGGGGTCGCGATTGGTCGGCAGGATCGCCTTGGCTTCTTTCATCAGCTCGCGCGCTTCCTGCGGACGGCCTCTGTCTGACGCGATGTGCGCCATGTTGCGCAGCAGTCTGAGGCGCATTTCGGGGTTGCTGTCGGCGGGGGCGTGCGCGAGCCCTTCTTTGGCGTAACGGTAGGATTCGTCCAGCTTTCCCAGCCGTTCGCTGATGGAGGAATACGCCAGCAGGATGTCGGCCAGCAGCACGTCATCGGGCGACTCGCCCAGGCGCTGCTGCGCGTCCGCCAGCGTGCGCGCCGCGCTGTTGAAGTCGCCCAGCCGGGAGAGCGCGCGCCCAAGCGCGATCCGCGAGCGGACTTGAAGATAGATATCCGAGGTCTGGTCGGCTGCTAGGACCGCCGCAGAGCCGGCGCGGCGCTGGCAGCGCCAATCCGCGATCACGCGGCAGGCATTGGCTTCGACCAGGTCCAGTCGGGCTGCGCCCGTATGGTCGCCCTCGGCGAGTGCCTTGCGTGCGGCCGGAAGCTTCAGCAGCACTTCGTGGGGTTGGGTCAGCGCTTCCACTTCGAGAGGGTGGCGCTGATCGACATCGCTTGCCGCGAAACCGTTGAACGCCATGCATGCGAACGCGATACATGCGGCCATGGCTGCCACGTCGCGCAGACGTTGTGCTGCTCCGAGCGAGCGTCGGCGGCTTGTTCGGGGGTTGTCTTGTTCCGTAAACGGAATGAACAAGCAGAAGTCCTCGCGTCGGATGGGACGCCGGTCCGCAAGGGCGGATAAAGCCGGCGCTGATGTGCGACCTCCCTATCGTTCCTGCCCCGCTCTGAGCCAGCAGCGCGCGTAGCGTAGCGCAACGGGGCGCTGCCGACGGTGATCCCTGAATCCTCCAAGGGTGCATTCCCCGTCGCCTGCGTCTCCATGCCTTTCTGCTGTTGCTGTTCCGTACCCCGCAGATTGCTGCGGGGTGACTCATTCCGGGTGACAAAAGGCTGGGCAAAGATCGGTTTTCAGCGGTACAGCGGCCGCCCAGAAAATCCGGTGCTTGCCTCGCTCCATCTCGATGGGGTCTTGGAAAGCCCGCGCCGGCCCCGGTATTGAACCCGGGGTTGCCCGTTGCCGCTGTGTCTACTCAAGGCGCGAGGAATGCGGTATCGGTGAGGTTCGGCTTCCCTGCCTGCGGCCGCGCCTGAGCATAGGCTTTCATGACATCAAGCGGCAGCGTACGTTCGCCGGCCAAGGCGCTGATGTCTCGATACGCGGCCGTGGTCGCCGCGTTGTCCCCCTCAGCCAGCGCCACCCGGAGGGCGAGCAGATTCGCGTCGTAGTCCTGAGCCAGCCGTTCGGGATGTTGCGCCTCCAGGTCTCTCAGCAGCTGTGCGCCCGTCACCGTGTCGCCGCGCCGCAACAACAATTCGACCAGCGGCTCGCACGCAAGCAGCATGTGCCGCAGCCGGTTCTGTTCGCGCGCCTGCTTCAGCGCCTGCCGAAGTTCCGTCTCCGCCGCCCGCATCTGGCCCTGCGACCACAGCCAGCGTCCGCGGGCGATGCGGCCAATGGTCGACTCGGGTTTCTGCAGCGCGGCGAGTTGCACAGACGATGGCTCCGGCATGGCATGGCCATTCGCGGCAAGCGCCTGAGCGGCGATCATCCACACCAGCAGCGCGCCGTCCCTGTTGTCCAGGACCAGGTAGGGCTTGCTGGTTTCGTCATATTGGGCGAAGGCTTTGGCGGCTTCGGCTATCGCCTGTTGCGGACGACCGGAAGCCAAATGGTAGATCGCAATATGGGTCGATGCCTTTGGTCGCCCCCGTATCGCATCCACCTCTTCCTGCAGGGATCCAGCTTCGCGAAGGCGGCCAATACTTGTCAGCAAAAGGACGTGGAGTTGCATCGATGGCGCGCGCCGCGTGGAGTCCGGCACCGTTTCCGCGACCCGCAGGGTGCGCTCACTGCTGGTCAGCGCCTGGTCCCATCGCAGTTCTTCGATCAGGATCTTCGTGGCGATGTTTCTTGAGCTGATCTCGTTGACCGGGTCCACCAGTCGCGCTGTAGTGTCCGCGACCTCGTTGATTTCCTCGAGTGCATCCGGCAGGCGTCCCATCCTCAGCCAGGTGTGCGCAAGAAAACGCTTGGCGACCGTGGCGCCTCGCGTGTCTCCTGCTTTCAGCAGAATATCCGCGGCGCGTACGAGGTCCTGCATGGCCAAGTCGAGCTGACCGTCGATCAGGAAACCGTTGCCCCGCGCAGACAGGGCTTCGCCCATCGTGCGTACCGGTACTGTAGTGCCGGCAGACTCCAGCAACGAGATGGCCACCCGGGCTGGGGGAAGCGCTTCTGCTTCCGGTCTTGCGTTGTTCGCGCCCAACACACTCTGCAAAGTGAGCAACTTCGCCCGCCAGACGGCGTCTGCCGCGCGGTCGGCCCGGGCCTGCTGCTGCGCAAGCTTCTGTGCCGCCCGATCGAAACGCCCGCGCGCGATGTCCAGTTGGATTTCCAGAATCCGCGCTTCGGGAGAGTCGGCCAGATCCGCCTGCAGCGTCGCCAGCCCCTCGCGAACCGTTTCGAACTGGCCTTGCGCAAACGCTTCCTCCAGCTGTGCCAATGGGTTCGCGCTCGGCGGGACGGCCGGTTGCGCCACCACAGCACGCGATGCGCTCTTGTGAAACTGCCCGCCGATACCGGCAACCCCGATCAGCACAAGCGCCAACAGG
>JANLSB010000427.1:0-6678 GCA_031362125.1 Lysobacterales bacterium
TTCCTCGCCGGCCGCGAACTGCTGATGGCCGAAGGCGTGCTCGGCGGATCATCGTCCGGCACCTTGCTGGCTGCGGCGCTGAAGTACTGCAAGGAGCAAACGACGCCGAAGAAGGTGGTGGTGTTCGTCTGCGATACCGGCAACAAGTACCTGTCGAAGATGTACAACGACTACTGGATGCTCGACAACGGCTTTCTGGAGCGCGAGCAGCACGGCGACCTGCGCGATCTGATCCTGCGCCCCTACACCCGGCGCGACACCGTGGTGGTCGGTCCCAACGATCTGCTGGTGACGGCCTATCAGCGGATGAAGCTGTACGAGATCTCCCAACTGCCGGTCATGGACGGCGAGCGGATCGTCGGCATCCTCGACGAAAGCGACGTGCTGCTGCACGTCTACGGCGACGAGGCCCGGTTCCGAGACCCGGCCTCGACCGCCATGGTCAGCAAGCTCGACAAGCTGGACGTGAGGTCTCCGGTCGAGGCGCTGCTGCCTGTGTTCGACCGCGGCCACGTGGCTATCGTCATGGAAGGCGAGCGCTTTCTGGGCCTGATCACCCGGATCGACTTGCTGAACTACCTGCGCCGCCGCGTTCAGTAAGCCCGGGCGCATACAGGGCTGCTGCTATAATCGGCCCCGTTTTTGCCGGCGTTCGCCGAAGGACGATGCAGATTGCGCCACGGGCGCTGGACATGTCCGCGGCATGCCTCCCGTCGCCCACGCCGGTCGCCCGGTGCGGGATGTCGGCCTTTCGAGTTCGTCACCGGTCTTGCGCATGGCGCGCCGCGCGACTAACTCAATCCTGAATCCGGACCCCGAAGTGATGAGTCAATATCTCGAATCCAGCGCTTCGATGCCTTTGCGCGACGTGCTGGAGATCATGCAGAAACGCATCATTGACGGCCGCACCACGTATTTCGGCGTCCCCACACAGAAAAATCCATTGGATTTCTGGGTCTATCAGGAACTGCTGACGGCTCGGCCGCCGGATGTGATCATCGAGATCGGCAACAAGTACGGCGGCAGCGCGCTGGCGCTCGCCCATCTGCTGGATCTGATCGGCAAAGGCCGGATCATCGCGATCGACATCGATCACGCCCACCTGTACCCCCAGGCCAAGGCCCACCCGCGCATCCAGTTCATCGAAGGCGATGCCTGCGCGCTGGCCGACGAGATCAAGCGCCAGATCCCGGAAGACGCTGACGTGCTGGTGATCGAGGACAGCTCGCATACCTATGAAAACACGCTGGATGTGCTGCGCGCATACTCGCCGCTGACCCGATCGGGCGCCTATTTCATTGTCGAAGATTCGATCTGCCGCCACGGGCTCGATGTCGGTCCAGACCCGGGCCCGTTCGAGGCGGCCGAGGATTTCGCCGCCGAAAACACCGATTTCGAGATCGACCGTTCTAAGGAATCCTTCCTCATCACCTGGAATCCCAAGGGTTTCCTGCGCAGAAAGTGATCCGGGCGACACATTGCTCCGGATCGGACGCGCCGCAGATCTTCATGATCGCGCGGCACCATACAGACACAGCACGACGACATCGACGAGGACGCCATGGGTGAGAATCGCAAGCAGGAGACATCGTGGGGCCTGGGGACCAAGGCCATTCACGCCGGCCAGTCTCCCGACCCGACCACCGGCGCGGTGATGCCGCCGATCTACGCGACCTCGACCTACGCCCAGAGCAGCCCGGGCGTGCATCAGGGTTTCGAATACTCGCGCACCCACAACCCGACCCGGTTCGCCTACGAGCGCTGCGTCGCCGGCCTCGAAGGCGGCAGCCGCGGCTTCGCGTTCGCCTCGGGTCTGGCCGCGACCTCGACCATCCTCGAGCTGCTCGACAGCGGTAGCCACGTGGTCTGCATGGACGATGTGTACGGCGGCACCTTCCGCCTGTTCGAGCGCGTGCGCCGGCGCAGCGCCGGGCTTGATTTCAGTTTCGTCGATCTGACCGACCCGGCCGCCTTCGAGGCTGCGATCCGACCGAATACGCGGATGGTCTGGGTCGAAACGCCGACCAATCCGATGCTCAAGATCGTCGACCTCAAGGCGGTGAGCGCCATCGCGAAAAAGCACGGCCTGCTGATGGTCGCCGACAACACCTTCGCCTCGCCGATCCTGCAGCGTCCGCTGGAACACGGCGCGGACATCGTCATGCATTCGGCCACCAAATATCTCAACGGTCATTCCGACATGGTCGGCGGCATGGCGGTGGTCGGCGACAACGACGCATTGGCCGAGCAGATGGCGTTCCTGCAGAACTCGGTGGGCGCGGTGCAGGGGCCGTTCGACAGCTTCCTCGCTCTGCGCGGCCTGAAAACGCTGCATCTGCGCATGCAGGCGCACTGCGCAAACGCGCAGGCGCTGGCGGAATGGCTGCGTACCCACCCGGCGATCGAGCAGGTGATCTATCCAGGCCTGAAGGATCATCCGCAGCACGCGCTGGCGGCGCGGCAGATGGACGGCTTCGGCGGCATCGTCTCGATCCGAGTGAAGGGCGGCTTTGAAGGCGCGAAACGTTTTTGTGAGCGCACCCATCTGTTCACGCTCGCCGAATCCCTGGGCGGCGTCGAAAGCTTGGTCAATCACCCTGCGGTGATGACCCACGCCTCGGTGCCGGTCGAACGCCGCGCCGTGCTGGGCATCCACGACGATCTGGTACGTCTGAGCGTCGGTGTCGAGTCGCTCGACGACCTGCGCGCCGATCTGGAGTGGGCGCTCGCGCAATGAGTCACGGCCGTCTGATCGATGCGCATCGTCCATTTCCCGCCGGGCCATCGAGCCTGTTCGCGGGGTTCTGGCGTGAGCGTCGCCTGATCGGTCAGCTCATCCGCCGCGAAGTGCTGGGTCGTTACCGTGGCTCGGTGATGGGCGTGGCCTGGTCGTTCCTGTACCCGATCCTGATGCTGGCGGTGTACACCTTCGTGTTTTCGGTGGTGTTCGAGGCGAAGTGGCCGGGCATGCTCGAAGGTCAGAGCAAGTCGCGTTTCGCGCTGCTGCTGTTCATCGGGGTTATCGCCCATGGGCTGCTTGCCGAGGCAATCACCAAGGCGCCAACACTGATCGTCGGCAATGCCAACTTTGTGAAAAAAGTGGTGTTTCCGCTGGAGACGCTGGGTTGGAGCCTGGTCGGCTCGGCGGCGTTCCATGCGCTCGTGAGCATTCTGATCCTGCTCGCCGCCCAATGGCTGATCGAAGGCTGGGTGCCGCTCACCGCGTGGTGGCTGCCGGTGATCCTGCTGCCGCTGGGATTCTTCGCATTGGGTGCGACCTGGCTGCTGGCGGCGCTCGGTGTGTTCATCCGCGACATCTCCCAGCTCAGCGGTGTATTCGCCACCGTGCTGATGTTTCTCGCGCCGGTGTTCTATCCGATCGCCGCATTGCCGGAGGAATACCGTGATTGGGTCTACGCCAATCCGCTGACCGTGGCGATCGAGCAAAGCCGTGCCGCGCTGTTCGCCAACGCTGCGCCGGATGCGGCCATGCTGCTGCGCTATTACGCCATCAGTCTGCTGTTCATGATCTTCGGCTACTGGTGGTTCCAGAAGTCGCGCCGGGGGTTCGCCGATGTCCTCTGAGCAGGCCATCGTCGTGGCCGACATCGCCAAGTGCTACCAGCTCTACGAGCGCCCCGAGAACCGCCTGAAGCAGGCGCTGATCCCGCGTCTGCAGCGTGCGTTCGGCGGCGAGCCGACCCGCTTCTTCCGCGAGTCCTGGGCGCTGCGCGACGTGTCGTTTTCGGTGGCGCGCGGCGAAACGGTGGGCATCATCGGCCGCAACGGCTCGGGCAAGTCGACCCTGCTGCAGACCATTTGCGGCACGCTGTCGCCGACCCACGGCCATGTCGCCGTCTCCGGTCGGATCGGCGCACTGCTGGAACTGGGCAGCGGCTTCAATCCGGAGTTCACCGGCCGCGAAAACGTGTACATGAACGGCGCGATCCTCGGCATGGGTGCGGACGAGATCGCCGCCAAGTACGACGACATCGTCAGCTTCGCCGATATCGGCGATTTCATCGATCAGCCGGTCAAGACCTATTCCAGCGGCATGTACGTGCGGCTCGCATTCGCGGTCATCGCCCACGCCGACGCGGACATCCTGGTGATCGACGAGGCGCTGTCGGTCGGCGACGTGTTCTTCGCCCAGAAATGCATGCGTTTCCTGCGCGATTTCCAGAAGCGCGGCACGGTGCTGTTCGTCAGCCACGATGCCAGCGCCATCGTGAATCTCTGTGATCGTGCGATCTGGCTCGAAGGCGGGCGCATTGGCATGGACGGCCCGGCCAAGCGGGTGTGCGAGGCCTATCACGCCAGCACTTACGGCCACGCGCCGACGACGCTGCGCCCGCCCGCAGTGCCGATGCCGGAGACGACGCTGCACGACGACGACGGCGATGATCTGTCGCTCGACGCAAGCGTGCTGCGCGTGTTCGCGTTCGATCCCGATCGCGCCGGTTTCGGCGATGGCGGCGCGCGTGTCGAAGCGGTCGGCTTTTTCGATCTCGACGGCACACCGACGAGCCAGTTCGGCGGCGGCGAAATCGTCCGTCTGCGGATGCAGGCGGTCGCGGAGCGCCCGTTGGCCAGTCCGATCATCGGCTTCTTCATCAAGGACCGTCTCGGCCAGCAGATCATCGGCAAGCACACGTGGCGCGAGGATGCGCCCGCCACGGCGGCGGCGCCGGGCGAACGGATCGAGGCGGTGTTCGAATTCCGGATGCCGCATTTCCCGCGCGGACGCTACACGGTCGATGTCGCCGTGGCCGACGGTTCCCACGTCGACCACGTCCAGGCGGCCTGGGTCTACGATGTGCTGGCCTTCGAGTCGGCGCCCACCACGGTGACCGCCGGCCTGATCGGCATTCCGTTCCGCTCGGTTGCATTGAATGTCGGGGCGGGCGACGACTGACGGCTTGCCGTCGTCGTTCCTGTCCATATCGAAGACTCACGAGGTTTCCCTTGCACGTCAGTTCCTACCAACACATGCAGCGTCTGGTGTCGAAGTATCTCGACCGCGACCGTGCGATCGAGGCGATCGATATCGGCGCCTACGACGTCAACGGCTCGTACCGCACGTTGTTCGACAGCCCTAAGTGGCGCTACACCGGCGTGGATCTGGAGCAGGGTCCGGGTGTGGACGTCGTGCTGAGCTCGCCATATCGTTTTCCGTTCGCAAGTCGCAGCGTCGATGTGATCGTGTCCGGCCAGGCTTTCGAGCATGTCGAGTATTTCTGGATGAGCTGGCTGGAAATGATCCGGGTGCTCAAGCCGGGCGGGCTGATCTTCCTGATCGCGCCTTCGCGCGGCCCCGAACACCGCTATCCGCAAGACTGCTGGCGGTTTTACCCCGACGGTTATCGCGCGCTGGCGAAGTTCGGCCGCTGCGAGCTGGTGGAAGTCACCACCGATTGGGAGCCCCACGAAGATCCCGGCAGCGCACCGTGGGGCGACACCGTCGGCGTGTTCCGCGGCGTTGATCTTGGTTTGCGCCAACGCCTTGCGCTGTTGTTCGCCCGCCGTGCGCTTGGTGCGCAGGTGCGCGGATGAGCCGGGTCGCGCTCAACGCCAGCATGTCGATGCAGCCGCGGCAGGTGCCGCCGAGCGCGTGGATCGGCCATTTGCCGTTCGCGTTCTGGGTGGTCGAAGAGGCGCGACCGCGCATTCTGGTCGAACTGGGCAGCCACAACGGCACGTCCTATCTGGCGTTCTGTCAGGCGGTGGCGCAATGCGCGCTGGACACCAAATGCTTCGCGGTCGATACCTGGCAGGGTGACGAGCACTCCGGGTTCTACGGCGACGAAGTGTTCGAGTCGCTGTCTCGCGACAACGGCGCGCAATACGGCGGTTTCTCGCAGCTGATGCGGATGACTTTCGATGAGGCGCTGCCTTATTTTGCGGACGGTTCGGTCGATCTGCTGCACATCGACGGCCTGCACACCTATGAGGCGGTCAAGCACGATTTCGAATCGTGGCTGCCGAAGATGTCCGATCGCGGCGTAGTGGTGTTCCACGACACCATGGTGCGCGAACGCAATTTCGGCGTATGGAAGCTGTGGGAAGAGCTGCGCGGGCGCTATCCGAGCTTCGAGTTCCAGCACACTCACGGTCTTGGCGTGCTGCTGGTCGGCGCCGATGCGCCAGAACGCCTGCGCGAGCTTGCCGCATTGTCCGGCACCGAGGCTGAAGTACCGGTGTTGCGGCTGTTCGATGCGCTTGGCGCGCGTATCTATGCCAGCGAGCGTGCCGATGCCACCGAGGCTGCATTGAAGCAGGCGCTTCAGGACGCGCAACGGTCGATGGAAGCGGCGCAGGCGGCGCACGAATACATGGCCGGGCGCATCCAGGCGTTGGAAGAGGGTGAGGCTGAACTGCAGGCGCAACTGCAGGTCGGGCGCGAAGCCGCAGCCGTTGCGATCCAGTCGGCGTCCGCGAACACCGCCGCGGCCAGCGAAGCGCTGCAACGGTTGGAAGTCGACTACGCTGCGCTGCGTGTCGAATACGAAACGCTGGTTTCCGAGCGCGCGGTGCTTGCCGGGCAGATCGACGTACTCGAAGCGGAGCGCAAGATGCACGCCGGGCAGATCGACGGACTCGAAGCGGGGCGCACGATGCTCGCCGGGCAGATCGACGGACTCGAAGCGGGGCGCACGATGCTCGCCGGGCAGATCGACG
>JANLSB010000434.1:0-6043 GCA_031362125.1 Lysobacterales bacterium
TTTATCCGGTCTCAATGGCCTCTGCGGCCGAGTCGCTGCGACTGCGCGTGTGGGAGCTGTGGAGCCGGTCGGACAACAGTCTCAATGGCCTCTGCGGCCGAGTCGCTGCGACGAAGACAACCGTGCCCAGAAATACGTATACAAGTCTCAATGGCCTCTGCGGCCGAGTCGCTGCGACTGTGTCATTTTTTTCCGCTGGTGGATCAATGGCTTGGACCCTGCTCTGCAGCAACCTGTCGCGGGATCTGTCGTCAAACATCAAAACACCGGAAAGTAAGTGGATATTACGTCGAAAAAACAAGGAAAAACATGGCTGCAGGAATGTTCCCGACAGTAGCGCCTGCAGTGTCCGCAGCATCCTGCTGAACAAGCGAGGATATTCCGGGTTTTTGTCGAAAACAGCATGTCAGGCGCTGAAGGTTGGTGCGAACGATCAGGCCACAAGGACCGCTGGCGGCAGCGCGGGCGGTGCGGTGCCGATGGCGCCCGCACGCGCATAGCCGTCGAGATTCATGCCGTACCAGCGGATCTGGGCGTCGCTGCTGCCGGCCATCAATTTGCGCAGATCGTTTTGCAGACGTTGAAAGCCGGCGTCGGTGCGCACGAGCACTTCGAACACCGATTCCTGCACGCGTACGCCATCGCGCAGCACGCGCTTGGCGACGCGCTGGCGCAGCCGATCATCTGCAATGTCATAGACCAGAACCCAGGTTTTCATCGGAACCGGGGCGGCGCCCACTGCGACGCTGTGGTGATCATGCCACGCAGGCCGACGGCCTGCCATTGCAGGTGGCCGTACAGGCCAAGCGCCTGGGTCGCACCTTCTGCGCGCACCGGGTTCTGAAAACGTTCATGCATGCGCAGCACGAACGTGCGCCGTGCTTCCGGGCACAGATAGCAGGCACCGTTGGCTTGCTGGATGAAATCCTCAGGTTTCAGTTCGCGGCGGTTGAGCATGCTCAGCACCTGGCGCTCAACGATGAAGCGGAAAGGCTCGATGCAGTCGGAAGCCAGTGCGGCATGGGTGCCGCGCGCCTGGTGATAGAAACCGACACGGGGGTTCAGCCGTTCGGCCGTCAGCACCGCATGCGCCGCTTGATACAGCAAGGTATAGCCGAAGGACAGCAGTGCATTGACGGGGTCGCGCGGCGGGCGCCGATTGCGCTGCTCGAACGGGAACTCGAACGGCAACAGATGCGCGATGGCCTGGAAGTGCTGGCGTGTGGCTTGACCTTCGATCCCGCGTAGTACATCAAGCGTTTGTGCGTGTGCGCTG
This sequence comes from Lysobacterales bacterium, assembly GCA_031362125.1. GTDB lineage: Bacteria > Pseudomonadota > Gammaproteobacteria > Xanthomonadales > Xanthomonadaceae > Lysobacter_I. The sequence continues at coordinate 1,277 of JANLSB010000434.1, forward strand.
GCATCCAGCAGGTCGCGCAGGCGCTGAATGATGGCAGGCGTTGCGCGGCGGTGGTTGAGCAGCGTGACCATGGACGCGATTCTGGCCGCGACCACTTCACGCGAAGCCGCCAGCGCGGTTGCCGGTTCGCCAAATCGTTGCCGCTGCTGCTGCCAGAGGGTCAAGGTATCGGCATCGGGCTCAGCGGCCGTGCTGCCCACCCATGCGCCGCTGTCGCTGAGAAAGTGAATAGGCACCTGGGCGCGCATCGCCGCCTTGATCACTTCGGTGGAGAGTTGCGCGCGTGCGGCCATCAATACCGCACTGAGGCTTGCGAATGGATGTGCGCTGGTCTGGCCATCGGCACGGGTCAGCAGCAATTGGCCATCCTGCAGCGACAGCTTGCTGCGCGGTGCATTGATCACCAGCAGTGTTCCCGGTTCTTCGCCGTTGGTGGCGAGGGAGTGCAGCACCGATGATGTTTCGGGCAGGGGCGTGATGCGTTCGATCAGGGATTCTTCGAGATGCGCGGCCTCTTGCCCTTCGCGGCGCGGGTCATTGCGTTCGTCGAGTACGACCGCTACGCTGCCCGCTTTTGTCGGTACCGCCAGCCCGCCGATGAACTGATACCCCAGAAACCTGAAACCATCGGCGAAGGTGCAGACCCGGGTCTTATCGAGCTTCAGCGTGAGTCCGCCTTCGGCCAGCACCTGCGCCGCCAGCGCCAGCCCCGCTTCGACAACGTGGCGTTGCTTGCCGACAATGACCAGATCGTCGGCGAAGCGCACCAGCGAATGTCCCGCGCCGGTCAGGACGCGGTCGAAATGGTCCAGCATCAGATTGGACAGCATCGGCGACAGCGGCGCGCCCTGCGGCAGGCCCTCATAGCGCGGTTCATCGTCGGCACGTGGCGCTTCCACCCAGCGCAGGATCTGGTCGACCACCGGATCGTCGCCAAACAGGCTGCGCAGGCGGGCTTCGATCCGCCACCAAGCGACAGTGTCGAAGAACGCGCGAATATCGGTTTCGGCAACGAAGCGTTCGCCGTCGCGTTCGTGTCTCAGCAGGCGGTCGCGGGCCTGTTCGCGCCCACGCCCGCGCCGGAAACCATAGGCGCAATCGGCGAACAGTGGGTCGAGGGCGGGCTCGATTGCCTGCAGCACCGCGCGTTGCGCGACCCGGTCGGCAAAACTGGGAATCTGCAGCTGCCGCACACCGCCATCGGGCTTGGGCACGGACACTGGCCGCAGCGCAGCGGGCGTATGTGCGGCGGCAGCGAGTGTGGTGGCCAGGGTATCGAGCAGTCTGTGCTGCTCGCGGTATTGTTCGTCCGAAGGCAGCCGGCGATGATCCTGCAGGTCGTCGCCTTCCACCGCTGGCCCGGGCCACTCGCGCAAATCATCCGCATTGGCAACGTGCCGATACGCCAGCGCCAGATTGCGGTCGTCCGCCGCGCGCTGAAGCAGGTCGTGCGTGGCGCGCGGCAAGACCTTGCGGCGCGTGCCATCCAGGGCTTCCACTTGCATGCGGCCAAGTCCAAACGCGCGGCCCTGCCCGATGCCCAGATACTGCAGCAATAGCAGATGCCGCCAGTGATCATCGTCGGGCGGCTGTGCCCATTCCACGATCAGCTCGCCCATCAGCCCCTCGTCCAGTACTTTCGCACGGTGGGTGTCGAGCGCATGGGTGGGCGAGACCAGAAAAATTTCCCTGCTTACGATCTTCAACGGTATCTGCGGTACGCGCCAGTCGGCAGCGCCGCAGTTGAATTTCAGCGCAACCAGCGATTGCGTCAGCGCATGCCCCAGAGCGACATCGTCGATGTCGCCCTCGCTGCGCGCGTAGCGCATACGCCCGCGCGATGCGCCTGCTTTGGGTCTGACGATGCGTGCGGGCGAAGTCAAGCGCAGGCGGAACCTGTCGATTCCGCGCCAGTGCGCAACCTCGGCATTGAGGGCGCGCTCATCAATGCCGCCGCCGGGCAACAGGTCTTCGATGGCCTGCAACGCCCAGTTATCGCCGAACGCGATGCCGTCGCCACTTACAGGCGCCGATTCCGGCAGGCCGCGCAGCAGGGTTTCGATGCGCGACAGGCGTTGCGCATGGGGCGCGGCGGCATACAGCGCGAACTCGAAATGCTCGCCATCGCGATAACGCACGCGCCCACTGCGCGGCACTTCGATGCACAGGCTGTCGGCGAAATCCTTGTGTTGGGTATCTGCGGAGAGCAGCAGTGCAGCCAGCTTGTATTCCGGAAACAGGCCGATGCTGGTGTCGCGCAGGCAGCGCAGGGCGATGCGGCGCGCGGCGATGGGGAGGATACTTTCCATTTGCCTCATGCACGCACTTGCCGCTCATGAACAAGCCGGATCTGATGCGTACCTGGAATGGGTTTTCCATCAGGGTCACGTTTGCTTTCAACGTAACCGGCATTCACGTTCGCATCCCTGGCGCCGGACATCATTCCGATCGTCATGGGTTTAGTAGCCAGGGTCACATCACAGGTGATTTTTTCTGCATCAAGACCCCGATACTTTGCCTGTAGAACAGCATGATCGATCAGCTCGCTGGTCTTTAATTTCACTTGATCGACGTCCGAAGAATCATCTACCCATACGATCTTGTCGATCGCCAAGCCGAGCGGAAGCGGCATGATATGGTCAATAAATTCTTTGATATCGCTCTCGCTGCTTCCCAGCACCAATAGCACGCGAGGCTGGTACATGCGCAGAATTTCTGCGCCGAATACCTTCCTGTTGAAGTAGAGCAAGATAAGAATATCCGTATCGCCCTGTGCCTTCACCGATACTTCATTCAACGGCTGCTGCTTCGATTGAAGCAAGATGCGCACCCACCCGCCTTCCCGCAGCCCATAGAGTGTGGTGTAGATCGCAAATGTGGTTACGAAAAAACCCAGAATCGTCGCCGCACGATCGAAGACTAACCACATATCCAGATTGCCGTTCATCTGGTTTCCGCCCAGCCATCCGCTGCGCAGCACAACAATCACAAGGATTGCCATGGTGATCAAGAACCATAGGCTTAGATGAGGCAATAGAAGTTTTAGGATACGGAATAAACGCATTGAAAATTTCTCCTGCCTTCGATCACTCACTGATTATCGAATCTGCTGCAGCTCGCTATCGCGGTGCTGCAAACAATCCATAACCTGATGTCGTCTTCCCGCCCACTCCATGCCGCGTCAGCGCCAGTTTGAGCAGTGCCAACGCCAGCTTGCACCACCCGGGATCGCCTTCCACCACAAACCGGAACCTGCCCTGCGCGGCGATCTGCGCTGCGGGGATGGGGCTGTCGAAGTCGGTCGCGTGACGTTTGCCCATGTTGTAGTACTCGGTATGGTGCGGGGTGACGACTTCGGCCGCGAATGGCTTGGCATCGGGCTGCGGTACCCACCACGCATCATGGAAGACCACGGCACCACATTCGGGCTCCGCGTCTTTTTCGGACCCAAACAGATAGGTGATGGCATCGGGTTCGTTCTTCAACGTGGAAGCGGTCTGCGCCACATGCCGACTGATGCCTTTCAGCGCGGACCCCGGGATCATCGGCATGCCCCAGGCGTGCTGCACGGTGATGCCGGTTTCCAGCGCGCTGTCGCGGGTCAGGCCGATGTAGAGGCGGCCAAGCAGATCGAGTTCAGCGCTGTCGAAATCGTCACCGGTGGTGGCCCGTTCCCATCGGTCGAAAGCCCAGCGATATCCTTCAGGCACGGGCAGGCCCACCAGCCGGGTGATCAGTGCGGCTTTCTCGCCACCCGCAGTGGTGACCTTGTCTTCTTTTTTTGGCCATTGCGGCAGGCCACGGCGCAGCAGCAGGCCCGTGTTGGCGCTCGTGGCATTGTTTATTTCATTCGCATGAACGCATCGGGTCTCGCGCCACAGTGCGATGGCCATGTCAGGCGTCTCCGGAAGTGTGGGCCGCAGAGGCCTTGTCGGCTCGCAACTCGATCTGCGCATAGCAACGGAGGTGGGTGGCGGCCTGCAAGACGTCGCGCGTCAGTTGCCGATAGTCCGCCGTTCCGCTCTGGCCGATCGCTTCATCGTGAAGTGTCCCGATGCTGTCGCAGCCGAGCACTTTCGCCAACGACAGGGCGTATGCGGAGTAGGCTTCGTGTTTCTTAGCCGAACTCTCTTGCTCATCACTGTGTGCATCGTTCGATGTCTGCGATTTCGCGATCAGAAAGCCCGTGGATTGGACAAGGCCGGACTGCATCACCAGCGCTGGAAAGCTATTGGCGCGTGTCAGATAGTCTTTCTTCAGGGTCTTCGCCGTCTCAGCCTTACCTTCTGCTTTCAGACCTTCAGAGAACGCGGCGATCTCGCCCATGGCGCGTATGGCGAAACGCTGGCTGCGGGTCATTCTCATGGCGTGGTGACTCCAAGCATGAATCTGACCAGACCACGCCCGACGCTGGCCTTGCCGCCGATCTGAAGCGTACAGCCGGCGTGGCCGTTGAGTGCATTGCTGAAACTCTCGGACAGATCTTTCGACGATGTCCTGGCGCTGCTGCGGTCCTCGCCAATGCCGATCATTCCCCAAAGCACGGATTCCGCAGGAAGATTTTCCTCGTACCACAGGGCCCCGTCGTCGACGGTACCGGTCTTGTCATTGATGCGGATGCGGGCCCGGACTTCGGTCGAGGTGTCGGCCAGGAACGAAAAATCGTCGTCTGACAGGATCACGAACCGCGGATCGAAGTGTCCGGCAGCCTTGACTTGGTATGAATGAATAAAGTGTCCGGGTTGGGATTCGATTCCGGCAATTTTC
>JANLSB010000442.1:0-1579 GCA_031362125.1 Lysobacterales bacterium
GTCTGCCGCAGCGCATCGCGCATGCAGGCCATCTGCGTATCGCCGGTCCAGAACAGCGCGGGCAACGGTTGATCGGCACCGAGCGCGTTGTCGTCGAGGAAGCCCGGCATCCGCAGCCAATACACCCCACGGACAAATTCGCGCCAGCCGAGGATCTGGCGGACGAAACCTTCCACCGCCTCGATCGGCGCCCTGCCCGCACGCCACGCGGCGACAGCGGCATCGACTGCGCGCCGCGGCGACAGCAGTTTGAGGTTCATCGCGGCGGACAGCCGCGAGTGGTACAGCCACGGTTCGCCCGACCAGATCGCATCCTGATAGCGGCCGAACAGGGGCAACCGGTGTTCGATGAAGTCCTCCAGCGCCAGCTCCGCCTGCGCTGCCGTCAGCGGCCAGTCGAAGCGGTCGAGCGTACCCGGATGATCGGCAAACCGGGCGTTGATCAGGTCGATGACTTCACGGGTAATCGCATCGGCCGGGAAGGTACGCGGCGTGGGCACGATCCCTGGCCCCTTCCTGCCGAAAGTCTCGCGGTTGTCGGCATCGAAATTCCATTGCCCACCGACCGGTTCGCCGCCCTCGATAAGCACGTTCTCGCGCTTGCGCAGCCAGCGGTAGAAATACTCCAGCCGCAGCTCCTTGCGGCCTTTCGCCCAGTCGGCGAAGTCCAAAGTTGTCGAATAGAAATGAAGGTCCGGGCGCTCGGCCCAATCGATGCCAGCAGCGCGACACACCTGCGGCAACGATTGCGCGAGGCGCCATTCGCCCGGTTGCACCGCAACCACGCGCTCGGGTTTCAAGGCAGCAATATCGGCCGCCAGTGCCGCTTCGAGCGTCGGGAAGGCATGCGTGTCCAGCGCGCGATATTCGACCCGCCAGCCGCGCGCGATCAGCGCGTCGCGAAAATGGCGCATCGCCGCCAGGAACATCGCGATCCGCGCTTTGGTGCTCCAGACCTGGGTCGCTTCGTGCGCGACCTCGGCCATCCACACCGCATCGCGGTCCGGATCGAAATCGGCGAACGCGGCTGAATCGACGTCGAGCTGATCGCCAAGCACCAGCACAAGATTGCGGACCCGCAGGTTCGGATTCATTCGATAAGCATCATGGCTGCGCCGTACCGCCGCGTAGATATTCGCGGGGTATCCGGTCGTTCAATCCGGTGAGGATCTCGTAGGGAATCGTACCGGCCGCCTGCGCCACCGCCTCGCAGCGGATCTGCGCGTCGCCCTGCCGGCCGATCAGCACCACTTCGTCCTCGTTGTAGGCGGTCCCCCGAGGACCCAGATCCACCATGAACTGGTCCATGCAGATCCGCCCGACGATGGGACGACGCTGCCCGCGGATCAGCACTTCGCCGCGCGAGGACAGCGAACGCGGATAGCCGTCGCCATAGCCGATCGGGATGGTGACCACGCGGGTGTCGCATGCCGGCGCCCATGTGGCGCCGTAGCTGACCGGGTTTCCTGCCTTGACGACCTTGAAGTACACCACCTGCGATACAAGCGACAGCACAGGCTTGAGATCCACTGTGGCCCTGGATGCCGGATCGGGAAGCACGCCGTAGAGCGCGATGCCG
>JANLSB010000655.1:0-4196 GCA_031362125.1 Lysobacterales bacterium
CTGCGGCGATGGCATCTACGGTCGCGAGTTCGGCGTGCATCGCTGCCCAGCCGCGCGCAGCGGCCTCCGCTTCGATTTGCGCGCGCGTTTCGGCATCGGCCTCGGGCATCGGCGACAAGCCCTGCAGCAGCGCACGGAAATACAGGCCGGTGCCGCCGGCCAGGATCGGCAGGCGCCCACGCGCGACGATGTCTTCGACCGCAGCGCGCGCAGCGCTGGCGAAGTCGGCGGCCGAATACGGCTGCCACGGCTCGCGCACATCGATCAGATGATGCGGTACGGCGGCGCGTTCTTCGGCAGTGGGCTTGGCCGCGCCGATGTCGAGCCCGCGATACACCAGCGCCGAATCGACGCTGACGATCTCGCCGCCGAAGCGCTGCGCCCAGTCCAGCGCAAGCGCGGTTTTGCCCGATGCGGTCGGGCCCATCAGCGCGATGGCGAGGGGGCGGGTGTCAGCGGTCATGCGGGACGGGGCTGCTTTGGGGGTGGGGATTCAGCCCCGAAAGTCCGGGCTGAAGCCCCTCCCACAACAACATCAATATCCATGCACGCTCAGCGTCTCCATCACACCCTTGTGCCGGAACTGCACTTCGTCCGAAGGCGGTTTGCCCAGACGGCTGACCACGAAGATCGCGATGCACGCGGCGACCACGCCCGGTACCATTTCGTAAAGTGCGCTGCCGTGTTGTTTCACCGCGATTTCTTTCCACAGGATCACCGTTGCCGCGCCCGCCAACATGCCGGCGAGCGCGCCGTTGCGGGTCATGCGTCCCCAGAACAGCGAGAGCAACACCACTGGACCGAACGCGGCGCCGAAACCGGCCCATGCATACGACACCAGCCCGAGTACGCGGCTGTCGGGATCGCGCGCGATCCAGATCGCCAGCAGCGCCACCATCAGCACCATCGAGCGGCCGAACCACACCAGCTCGCGCTGGCTCGCGCCCGGGCGCACGAAGCCCTTGTAGAAATCCTCGGTAAGCGCGCTGGAGCAAACCAGCAGCTGGCACGACAGCGTGCTCATGATCGCGGCCAGAATCGCCGACAACAGCACGCCCGCGACCCACGGGTTGAACAGCACGGTCGCAAGCTGGATGAAGACACGCTCGGAATTTTCCGCGACCGGGCCGACCTGATCGGGATGGCTGGCGAAATAGGCGTTGCCGAAGAAGCCCACCGCCATCGCGCCGAACAGGCACAGCACCATCCAGGTCATGCCGATGCGGCGCGCCTTGGGAATGGTGGTGAGCGAATCGGCGGCCATGAACCGGGCGAGGATGTGCGGCTGGCCGAAATAGCCCAGCCCCCAGGCCAGCAGCGAAACGATGCCGACGAAACCGAGCGTGCCGCCCTTGAACCAGTCGAGCTTGGCCGGATCGGTCTGTTCGATCAGCGCGAGGCTGGCGTCGACGCCACCGCTGCCCAGCACCACCATGATGGGCGTGAGCACCAGCGCGAAAATCATCAGCGAGGCCTGCACGGTGTCGGTCCAGCTCACCGCCAGAAAGCCGCCGATCAGCGTGTACAGAATGGTCGCCGCCGCGCCCCACCACAGCGCTTCGGCATAGGGCACGCCGAACACGCTCTCGAACAGGCGCGCACCGGCGACGATGCCGCTGGCGCAGTACACCGCGAAGAACACCAGAATCACGATCGCCGAGAACACGCGCAGGACCTTGCTGCGATCCTCGAACCGGTGGGTGAAATAGTCCGGCAACGTCAGCGCATTGCGGGTGCGTTCGGTGTAGACGCGCAGCGGGCCGGCGACGAATTTCCAGTTGCACCACGCGCCGACGATCAGGCCCAGCGCGATCCACGCCTCCGATACGCCGCCGAGGTACAGCGCGCCGGGCAGGCCCATCAGCAGCCAGCCGCTCATGTCCGAGGCACCAGCCGAGAGCGCGGTGACCACGCTGCCCAGCGAACGCCCGCCGAGGATGTAGTCGTCGAAGCTGCGGGTGGAACGCCAGGCCCAGACGCCGATGAGGATCATCGCGAACAGATAGATGCCAAAGGTGATCAGCAGCGGCTGGCCAGCGGTCATGCGCGGTTCCCCGGGTCGAGACAGATGTCGCGCAGGATACCCCGGCGGGCGTCGCGAACGATGCCGCGCCGCAGCCTGCGACGGATTCGACTGGATGGATTTGAAACGAACATCCGATCGCGTACGCTTGCGCCATGCCTCTGTGGAAACGCTTCGGATTCCTGTTCGTGTTCGTGGTGCCGGCGTTGATGCCGGCCGCCGCCTGGCTCGGCGTGCGCAGCGGCCATCCGGATCTGATGGCCTGGTTCCCGCTGTTCTTCCTGTTCGTGCTGCTGCCGGTGGCCGACTACGGTCTCGGCCACGATCCTCGGAACCCTACCGCCGAAGAGGCGAAGACGCTCGAAACCGACCACTGGTTCCGATTCATGACCCTCGCCGCGCTGCCGGCCCAGCTCGGTGTGCTGGTCTGGTCGGGCTGGCATTTCGTGCAGGCCGATTTCGGCCCCGCCGGTATCGCTGGCTGGCTGCTGTCGCAGGGCATCGTCGGCGGCGTGTTGGCGATCAACGTCGCGCACGAGCTGATCCACAAGGACACCGCGCTGGAACGCGGCGCCGGTGGCCTGCTGCTGACCAGCGTCGGCTACCACGGCTTCAAGATCGAACACGTGCGCGGCCATCACGTGCATGTGTCCACGCCCGAGGACGCATCGAGCGCGCGCTTCGGCCAGTCGCTCTGGCACTTCCTGCCACGCGCGCTGGTGCGCAATACCTCGAACGCATGGAAGCTCGAAACGCAGCGCCTCGCCAAACAGAACAACCGCTGGTGGAGTATCGACAACGAATTGATCCGCTGGAGTCTGCTGTGGCTGGCGCTGATCATCGCCTTCGGCGTGTGGCTCGGCCCGCTCGGTCTGGTGTTCTTCCTGGTGCAAGGCTTCTTCGCCGCGTGTTCGCTCGAGATCATCAATTACATCGAACACTACGGCCTGGAACGGCAGCGCCTCTCCGACGGCCGCTACGAACGCACCACGCACCTGCATTCATGGAACTCGGACTATCTGATCAGCAACCTGCTGCTGTTCCATCTGCAGCGGCATTCCGATCATCACGAAACGCCGCGCCGCCGCTATCAGAACCTGCTGCATCACGCCGACAGCCCGCAGCTGCCCGGCGGCTATGCCGCGATGTTCCTGCTCGCGCTGTGCCCGCCGCTGTGGTTCCGGCTGATCGATCCGCGGGTACGGGCGTTCCGTAGCGAGCAATAGCGTCAAAACCCGATGTGCAGGAGCGACGTCCGTCGCGAAGATCGCCGCGTCGCACACGCATTGAAATGCGAATTCCAGAATTCGATCGAGCAGCTTTCCAGGATTCGATGGAACATCTCGCCCGACGGCTCGCCAGCTTCGCGAATGAAGTTGCTCCTACAGAACGGAATCAACCGTCATCCGGCGGACGCCAATCGTCCTCTATTCAAAAGACCAACGCTGATGCCGTTTTCTGCGCACTGGATCACGCTCTCGATGTGTTGCGTGTAGCTCACCCCGATCGATGACGCTGCTAGCCTCGCAGGCCTAGCGAATGCATTCGCGCATCACCCATCCCCCGGGGCGTCCAGATGATCTTTGCCACCAGAACCGTTCAACGGCGCAGTCCGCTTTTGTGCATGACTGTGGGTCTTTCGATGCTGCTCGGCGGTTGCGGAACCGAGATGGGCGCAAGCACGACACCCCAAAGCGGCGGGATCGCGGACGCCTCGTCTGCGCAGTCATCCGCAACCCAGTTGGTGTCGCGAGCGACGGCGGCAGCAACGACCCAGAACCCGATCCTGTTCGTGACCCAGGTGCCGACCCCCGGAGATGTGTTCGCCACAAGAGGCTCCACCTTCGCCAATCATCTCGGCGCGATCGTCTCGGCGCCGCGCGGCGGCGATCTGATGATCCAGTATCCGGACGGCACACTGCGCAATCTCACCAAGGAAGCCGGCTACGGCATGGACGGCCTGCAGGGCGTCAACGCGATCGCGGTACGCGAACCGGCCGTGCACTGGAGCGGCACCAAAGCCATTTTCAGCATGGTGATCGGCGCGCCGCCGAGCCAATACACGCAGATCGACAAGCAGTGGCAGATGTACGAAGTCAGCGGATTGGGCAAAGGGCAGCCGGTGGTCATCACCAAGGTGCCCGGCCAGCCTGCGGGCTACAACAACGTCTCG
>JANLSB010000471.1:0-2904 GCA_031362125.1 Lysobacterales bacterium
TGCTGTCGCAGGCGGACGAGACCTTCGCCTCGATCCTCGGCACGTTCAAAGAGCCGCTGAACGCATTCATCAATCCGATCCTGGACGCGGTCACCAGTGCCGACGATTTCCTGCTCACCGACGTACGCAAGAAAAAGATGACGATCTATATCGGCATCCAGCCGAACAAGCTGGCCGAGAGCCGGCTGATCATCAACCTGTTCTTCAGCCAGCTGATCAACCTCAATACGAAAGAGCTGCCGCAGAACAACAAGGAATTGAAGCATCAGTGCCTGCTGCTGATGGACGAGTTCACCTCGATCGGCAAGGTCGAGATCATTTCCACAGCCGTCTCCTACATGGCGGGCTACAACATCCGGCTGCTGCCGATCATCCAGAGCATGTCGCAGCTCGATGCCACCTACGGCAAGGATATCTCGCGCACGATGATCACCAACCATGCGCTGCAGATCGTCTATGCCCCGCGCGAGCAACAGGATGCCGCGGACTATTCCGAAATGCTGGGCTACACCACGGTCAAGAAGGACAGCTTCACCCGCGGCCGCGAGTTCTCGCGCAGCGAATCAGAGGAACGGCGTGCGTTGATGCTGCCGCAGGAGCTCAAGGCAATCGGTTTCGACAAGGAGATCTTTTTCTACGAGGGCATCCCGCATCCGGTCCTGTGCGACAAGATCAAGTACTTCCAGGACAAATACTTCACCGAGCGACTGCTCCCTGCGGTGAAGATCGAGCCGATGGTGATCAACATCTGACGACGCCCGCGGCGGGGCGGGCGACCGCCGCGCCGCGAACCGCTATGATCGCGGGATATCCACGCAGGACTACCGCCATGCACCGCAACGCGCTTGCTGCCGCCATCGCTCTGTCCTGCCTCGCGCCGTTGCACGCTTCGGCTGCGGATACCGCACTGCAGTGCGAACGCCTGTTCGACAGCCGCAAGGGGCAGATGCTCGGCGCGCACACCGTCGTGGTGCGCGACGGCAAGATCCTGGAGGTCCGCGCCGGCCGCATCGATGTCGCCGGTGCGCAGATCGTCGATTTGAGCGGCCACAGCTGCACGCCGGGCTGGACCGATCTGCACGTGCATCTGGGCCAACAGTCCAACCCGCGCAGCTATGAGGAAGGCTTCCGTCTCGACGACATCGCCTTTGCGCTGCGCGGCGTGAGCTATGCGCGCAAGACGCTGATGGCCGGCTTCACCAGCGTGCGCGATCTCGGCGGCGAAGTCGCGCCGCATCTGCGCGATGCGATCAACCAGGGGCTGATCGAAGGGCCGCGGATCTGGGCCGCAGGCAAATCCATCGCCACCACCGGCGGCCACGCCGATCCCACCAACGGCATGAATTCGGCGCTCGCGCATCTGGTCGGCCCGCCCGGTCCGACCGAAGGCGTGATCAATTCTGTCGAAGACGCCCGCCAGGCGGTGCGCCAGCGTTACAAGGATGGCAGCGACGTCATCAAGATCACCGCCACCGGCGGCGTGCTCAGCTACGCGCGCTCGGGCGACGCGCCCCAGTTCACGATCGAAGAAATCAGATCGGTCGTCGATACCGCGAAGGACTACGGCTACCGCGTCGCCGCGCATGCGCACGGCGCCGAAGGCATGAAGCGCGCGGTGCTGGGCGGCGTCACCAGCATCGAGCACGGTACCTATATGAACGACGAGATCATGGCGCTGATGAAGCAGAAAGGCACCTGGTACGTGCCGACCATCTCCGCCGGACGCTTCGTCGCCGACAAGGCCAGAATCGACGGCTATTTTCCGGAAGTCGTGCGCCCCAAGGCCGCACGCATCGGCGCGCTGATCCAGGACACCGCCGGCAAAGCCTACAAGGCCGGGGTGAAGATCGCGTTCGGCACCGACTCCGGCGTCGGCCCGCACGGGGACAATGCGCGCGAGTTCATCTATATGGTCGAAACCGGTATTCCAGCGGCGTATGCGCTCCAATCGGCGACCTTGCTCGCTGCGGAAGTCATCGGTGTCGACGACCAGGGCGTAATCGAGCCGGGCAAGCGCGCCGATATCGTCGCCGTGCCCGGCGACCCGCTGAAAGACATCAACGTCGTGATGAACGTCGATTTCGTGATGAAAGACGGCGTGGTCTACAGGAACACGCCCGCCCAGCGCGCGGGAGAGCCCTGATGTCGATGGAATGGGCCGGCTATCTGGCCGCGGTGATGACCACCCTCGCCTTCGTGCCGCAGGCGGTGAAGACCATCCGTACCCGCGACACCAGCAGCATTTCGCTGGGGATGTACGTCGTCTTCACGATCGGCATCGCTTTCTGGCTGGTTTACGGCATCGCGCTGGATTCGATGCCGATGATCCTCTCCAACATCGTCACCTTCCTGCTGTCGGCGACGATTCTTGGGCTGAAGTTGAGACATGGCTGAGCCCTTTGCTCCCGCATTGAGCGTTTCGCGTTGGTTCAATGCCGAAGCGGCCGATGCCAGTACTTCGCTTTCGCTCGAAACCCTGCGCGGGCGCCCGGTATTTCTGCATGCGTTCCAGATGCTGTGCCCGGGTTGCGTGCAGCACGCCGTGCCGCAGAGCCAGAAGGTCGCCGAGACGTTCGCGCACAGCGATCTGGCGGTGATCGGTCTGCACACCGTGTTCGAACACCATGCAGTGATGGGGCCCGACGCGTTGGCGGTCTATCTGCACGAAAACCGCATCCGCTACCCGGTCGGTGTGGATGCCTATCGCGACAACGACCCGGCGCTGCACCCACTACCGCTGAGCATGGCCGCTTACGCCATGCAGGGCACGCCGACGCTGATCCTGATCGACCGACAAGGCCATCTGCGCCGCCAGCATTTCGGAATGATCGACGACCTGCGGCTGGGCGCGGAAATCGCCTGCGCGCTCGACAAGGCCCATCGGGCTGGCGTGGTGCACCGCGA
>JANLSB010000485.1:0-1685 GCA_031362125.1 Lysobacterales bacterium
CGGCGCACGGTCTGCACCAGCCAGCGTTCCAGTTCGTTGCGCGGCTCGACGATGACATGGGCGCCGGTAGTCTTCTTCGCGATCCACTTCGAGATCAGCAGCGAAATGATCGAACCGCCGAAGCCGAACACCGCCGCCATCACCAGCAAACCGGCGTTGCTCCGCGGGTCGATGCCGAACACCGCCATGACCACGCTCAACAGCAAGAGCACGGCAAGGTTGGTGGCGAGGAACAGGGCGATACGTTTGAACATGGCGGTAACCCTTGCGCTTCCGGGGGAATGGACGGTCCCGTGTACAGTGGGGACCGGCCCCGACGGCACAAGCCGCACCGCGGGCCGAACCGCCAGAACAGACAGCCGTCAGACAGTTTCGATGCCATCGACCGACATGGTTCATACCCCGCCCTATCGCGGCCGCTTCGCGCCTTCGCCCACCGGGCCGCTGCATTTCGGCTCGCTGCTGGCGGCATTCGGCAGCTGGCTGATGGCGCGGCACGCAGGTGGCGAGTGGTGGGTGCGGATCGAAGACCTGGATCCACCGCGCGAAGTGCCCGGCGCCGTCGATGCGCAGCTGCGCACGCTCGCGGGGTTCGGGCTGGTCTCCGACGGTCCGGTGGTCCGCCAGAGCGAACGCCATCCTCTTTATCGGGAAGCGCTGGACCGCCTGCTCGCGGCCGGCTTCGCCTTCCCCTGCCGCTGCAGCCGCAGCGATCTGGCGGCCGTCAACAGCATCCATCGCGCCTGCCGGGCCGATGCGATGCGCGCGGAAGCCGCGATCCGGCTGCGGGTGGCGGATGGCAGCGTCGTCGCGTTCGAGGATGGCCTGCACGGACGCGTCGCGCAGGAGCTGGCGGCCGAAGTGGGCGACTTCGTGCTGCTGCGCGCCGACGGCTTCTGGGCCTATCAACTCGCAGTGGTCGTTGACGATGCCGAACAGGGCATCACCCACATCGTGCGCGGCGCCGACCTGCTCGACTCCACCCCACGGCAGATCCTGCTGCAGCAGGCGCTGGGGCTGCCGACACCGGCATACGCGCACCTTCCGCTGGTCGTCGACGCAGACGGCGCCAAACTCTCGAAGTCGCTCGCAGCGCTGCCGGTTGACGGCGATGACCCCCTGCCGACACTCAGGCTGGCTTGGCGGGCGCTGGGACAGTCCCCCGGGACGCTGGACGGCCAGGGAAGCATCGCGCTTGCCCTGTCGCGGGCGGCCACTGAATTCGTTCCCGGCTTGATTCCACGCAAGCCGCTGACTTTCGCCGCATTGCACAATAACCCTGTCGTGAAGCGCGCATAGAATCGAACCGAAACCGACATCGCGAACCGGGCACAAGACCCGACGACGACATCATCCGAGACATTCAACCTGGAAGGGGAACACAACATGACAGCACGCGTCGCACTGGTCACCGGCGGCACCGGTGGTATCGGCACTGCCATCTGCAAGCGCCTGGCGGACATGGGCCACAAGGTCGCCACCAACTATCGCAACGAGGAAAAAGCCAAAGCCTGGCAGGCCGAGCTCAAAGCGCAGGGCTACGACGTCGCGCTCGCCAAGGGCGACGTGAGTTCTCCCGAAGAAGCCGAAGCGATGGTCCGCGAAGTCGAACGCCAGCTCGGGCCGGTCGATATCCTGATCAACAACGCCGGCATTACCCGCGACGGCACTTTCCACCGGATGAC
>JANLSB010000501.1:0-5050 GCA_031362125.1 Lysobacterales bacterium
GGCTGTCGAAGCGATAGCTCTCGAACTCGATGCCGTTATGATCGGCCAGACGAATGCCCCCTTGCCCGAAGTCCAGGCGAGGCAGCAGGTAGTAGTCCAATGCTGCCTGGTTGGTTTCGTCCAAACGGACGGCGACCGTGATGTCCGGGGCGAGGCCGGTGTCGAAGCGCACCTTCCAGCGTCGGCTGCCATTGTCCAAACGCTGGCAGCGCGACAGCACCAGCGATACGCTGAACTCGCAGTTCACCGTCAATAGATCGCTCGCAGGATCACGAACGATGCCGCCGCCGAGATCGGCGATCTGGCGTTCGGTCTGACTGACGATCTGCGGATGCAATCGGCGCAGGAACTGATTGACCTCCAGATAGCGGTAGTCCCGATCCGGTGTGAAGCCCACCGCATGGTAAGCGCAGACCAAGCTGCCGAAGCGGTGCGTATAGGCCGCCGCTGACGGCATCCCCTCGGCCTCATCGATGATCAGGCCCGAAAGATAGCCACGCTGTTGATACAAACGCCGCAACTTCTCGATGAGCTCGTCATTGCTGTAGCGATATGCCCGTGCGCGCAGAATGCCTTGCGCGGTGTAGAACAGTTCGGGCGGCACAATGCCCTCGAACGCGCCCTCCTTCTTGATCCACATCTCGGGGTCGTTGACCACCCGGTGCTTCTTGAGCTTGAAAGAACGGCGGTTGTAGACGTTATTGCCGATATATTTCTCGTTGGTGAGTACCTCGCGCACGGTGGCACGCGTCCAGTCGCGCCCGAGGTCTGTGCGGATGCCGCGAGCGTTGAGCCGTTCGGCGATCTGCGATTCGAACAGATTGCCGTCGACATACCAGCAGTAGATTTGGTTGACGACAGAGACCTCAGCAGCAGGGCCGGGCTGCAGGATGACCCGATCGGTTTGCAGGCTCTTCTGCTCGCCACGCGCCAGTTCGGTTTTGATCGCGCCGGACTGGTCTATCAACACGCGACGCAGGCCATAGCCCGCAGGCCCGCCTTGCCGGAAACCCAGTTCGATCAGGCGGCATTGACCCGCAAACACCTTCGTCGACAACTCCCGGCTGTATTCGCCCGCCATCGCACGCTTCACGCCCTTGACGATAGTGGAGATGGGGGAGCCGTCGTTCTCGAATTGCTCGGCGCAGTAGGCCACCTGGATGCCCGCGCGGCGACAGATGTACTCGTAGTAGGCGCTTTCGTCGGCGTCCTGAAATCGCCCCCAGCGGCTGACGTCGTACACGAGGATGATCTGGAAGTCGACGTTGCCGGTTTGGACGTCCTTGATCAATTGCTGCAGAGCCTGACGACCTTCGATGCGCAGGCCGCTCTTGCCCTCGTCGGCATAGGTGCGGATGATCTCGATATTGCGCTGAGCTGCGTATTCGATAATTTTATCGGCCTGATTCTCCGTCGAATACTGCTGGTGCTCGGTCGACATCCGCACATACTGTGCAGCGCGGAATGCGGGGGCTGAACCCGATGTGTCGGAGGATGGTTCTGACGGTTCCATGATGCACGGTCGCCCTCGCTGTTCTTGTGGCTGCGATCTTGGCTCTTCACTTCCCGTCAATGGCCATGACGCCGCCGAATAGCAGGGGTGCGCACGCTCGGGATCGCTTCCGTGCGGGTTGGTCTAGAACTTATTTGGAAGTGACGTTAAGGGTGGATCACTGGGGCGTCGATCAAGTCCTCTCTTGACACGTCCATCTTGCATGGGCACGACTGGCACAACGGCGTGATCTCGACGACCCATGCGTTCGCAGTTTCCATTGGAAATGCAGGATGCCGCGTGATCCGGTAAAGGCCGGACGGAAAAATTGACACGTCCATCTTTGCAGGCTCCAAGTGTTGCGCATCCGCGTCCCGAGGCACGGGCTGTGCGCGGCCAGACGACACAGATTCGAGGCGGGTGTCGCGATGTTGTCGCCAATAACCTCGATTCCGCTGCACCCACGCCCGCTGAGCGGCACGTTGGTTGGCCCGGTAATCGGGATCGGACTGGAGCTTATTGCTCTGCCACTGGCACTTGCGAGCGCGCTGGCAAGCGGGTGCGGGGCAGTAGGCTTGACCCGGAACTTGCGCACGGGGTTGGAAGGATTGACCACAACTCGCGCAAAGGGCCATCGCCGTTGTCTCCGTGCAAAATCCGCATGGAAGCTTCCGCGTGGTTACGATCAGGTGGCAATGTCTTTACCGGCACCGGAGATTCATGGCAACCGCTTGCTCGGCAATACCTCCAAGAATCTGTTCGCTGATGCTTTCGGGGCCGGTAACACCAAAGTGATTCAGGCGCAGGGCAACTGGTGGGGCACCACCGATGCCTTGGCGATCTCCGCCTCGATCCGCGACCGCAAGGACGACACCGACGCGCCTTATGTCGACTTCAGCGGATTCCTCAATGCCGCAGGCGGCACACCCGCCTCAACCGAGACGCCGCTGTATGGCGGGATCACCCAGAACACGACGTTGCCGGCGGGCAGTTACGCCATCGTCGCGACGCTCCCCAAGGGTACTGCATCACCTTTCGTGCTGACCCAAGAAGTCAGGTCGGAAAAGGACTGGACGCCCACGCTTCTGGCCGAGCGCCAGAAACGCCTTGTGGACGTACTCGACGAACACTGGAACTTGGCGGTCGCCGACGACAAAGCTTCCGGCGCGGCGGCGAACTGAGGAACGTATTTGTGCTGAAGAGAAAACAAGTCCACAGCCACATCAAGTGGATTTCGTTGCGTGGCATTGCTGCGGACTACGATACAGCCATCACTTGCTCCGGCCGCGTTGACATCGCGCTTGATAGGCATTGACGCTATAAAACCGCTCTCCCGAGTCCAAGCGTAACCCTTTGATCTGCAAAGAAATCGCAAAACCATCGCTTGGACTTGAAAATCCTGAAGTCCAATGGGACGGAGAAAGAGAGAGAGAAAATGGCGAAATTTTCGCCATTTTCGGCGATTGACCGAAGTATCGAAGTCCAAGGGGTTTGCGCGAAACCCTCGAAAATAAGGGTGTTTTACGAGGCGCAGAGAGCGGTTTGAAACGGTGTAGTGGTGGGCCCACCAGGACTCGAACCTGGAACCAAAGGATTATGAGTCCTCTGCTCTAACCATTGAGCTATGGGCCCGTGGCTGCGATCTTAGCAAAACAGCGCTCAGCGATGGATCCCGATTCCGCCTGGGCGACAGCGCAGGAGCGGCGCACACTTCGTGAAGCACAACGAACAAGCCCGCCTTGCGGCGGGCTTGTTCGTGCGGCTGACAGAAAACTCGTTCAGTCGATATCGAGGAAACTGCGCAGCTGTTCGGAACGGCTGGGGTGACGCAGTTTGCGCAGGGCCTTGGCTTCGATCTGGCGGATGCGTTCGCGGGTGACGTCGAACTGCTTGCCGACTTCCTCCAGCGTGTGGTCCGTGTTCATGTCGATGCCGAAGCGCATACGCAACACCTTGGCTTCCCGGGGGGTGAGGCCGGCGAGCACGTCGCGCACGGTTTCCTGCAGGTTGATGTTGACCGTATTCTCGATCGGGGACTCGACGTTGGTGTCTTCGATGAAGTCGCCGAGGTGGCTGTCTTCATCGTCGCCGATCGGAGTTTCCATGGAGATCGGTTCCTTGGCGATCTTCAGGACTTTCCGGATCTTGTCTTCCGGCATGTCCATCTCTTTCGCCAATTCTTCCGGCGTCGCTTCGCGGCCGTACTGCTGCAGCATCTGCCTGGAAATACGGTTCAGCTTGTTGATCGTTTCGATCATGTGCACCGGGATGCGGATGGTGCGGGCCTGATCGGCGATCGAGCGGGTGATGGCCTGACGGATCCACCACGTCGCGTAGGTCGAGAACTTGTAGCCGCGGCGGTATTCGAATTTGTCCACGGCCTTCATCAGGCCGATGTTGCCTTCCTGGATGAGGTCGAGGAACTGCAGGCCGCGGTTGGTATATTTCTTGGCGATCGAGATGACGAGGCGCAGATTGGCTTCGACCATTTCCTTCTTCGCCTTGCGGGCCTTGGCTTCGCCGTAGGCCATCGCGCGACTGATGTCCTTGATGTCGACGAGGTTCAGATACAGCGCCTGCTCGATGGCGATGGTCGCTTCCTGCTCGGCGATGATCTGTTCCTTCACGTCGCGCAAACCCGAAGACCACTTCTGCTTGCGCTTCAGCATTTCATCGACCCAGCCCACATTGGTCTGGTTGCCTTCCCAGGCGCGGATGAAGTCCTTGCGCGGCATGCGTGCGATGCGGGTGGAGAGATCGAGGATGCGGCGCTCATGCTCCTTGATCTGACCCAGCACTTCGCGCAGCTTGCGGACCAGCGTGTCGGTCAGCGCCAGCGGCAGCTTGAGGGTCATGAACTGTTCGGCCATCTCTTCGCGCAGTTTGGCGACGGCCTTGTTGGCCGGGCCCTGCTTGGCATAGGCCTTCTGGAACTTCACATAGCTGGCGCCGAGGCCTTCCATGCGGCGCGCGACTTCTGCGGGATCCGGACCGGTGGGGCCGGCTTCGGTTTCGGCGCCGTCCGCGACTTCTTCGTCTTCGGCGGTTTCGAGCGCGTCTTCAGCGATCTCGGCGATCGGAATCTCTTCGACCGGCTCTTCGATATCGTTGAAACCGACGACGATATCCGCCAGGCGTTTCTTG
The DNA here is from genome assembly GCA_031362125.1 of Lysobacterales bacterium. Lineage (GTDB taxonomy): Bacteria > Pseudomonadota > Gammaproteobacteria > Xanthomonadales > Xanthomonadaceae > Lysobacter_I. The sequence continues at coordinate 4,637 of JANLSB010000501.1, forward strand.
CCGGCCTTGTGCAGATCGTACTCTTCCAGCAACAGCTGCACCGACCACGGGAAGCTGGCCAACGCCGACATCATCTGGGTCAGGCCTTCTTCGATCCGCTTGGCGATGGCGATTTCGCCTTCGCGGGTCAGCAGTTCGACCGTACCCATCTCGCGCATGTACATGCGTACCGGATCGGTGGTGCGGCCGCCTTCGCCGTCCAGCGCAGTCAGTGTCGCAGCGGCTTCTTCGGCAGCAGTGTCATCGACTTCGCGACCACCGGTGGTAGCGTCGGCGAGCATCAGCGTGTCGCGATCGGGCGCAATTTCGTGCACCTCGATACCCATGCCATTGATCATGCCAATGATGTCTTCGATCTGTTCCGCATCGACGATGTCGTCGGGCAGGTGGTCGTTGACTTCGGCAAAGGTCAGG
>JANLSB010000515.1:0-5745 GCA_031362125.1 Lysobacterales bacterium
GACGGCGGTCGCGCGGACCATCAAGACAGCAGACGGAAGCCGCCGAATGGCGGCTTCTTCTTGCACACAAACGAATCCAGTCAACGATTGGGTGTGCCTGCGGCGCACCGATTGCTTCTTTGGTTGCATGATCAAAGCCGGTGCGCCCGAAGGCGCACCCTATGCCGAATACCCGCTGCTGATGGGATACCGGCGCTCGCGGCCGAAGGCGCGGCGCGAGACCTTCGGCCCCGGCGCGGCCTGATGGCGCTTCCATTCGCTGATCCGCACCAGCCGCAGCACGCGGTCGACGGTGGTGGCGTCGAAGCCGGCACGGACGATCTCATCCCGCGACTGCTCCTGGTCGACATGGCGCAACAGGATCGCATCGAGCACATCGTAGGGCGGCAGCGAATCCTCGTCTTTCTGGTTATCGCGCAACTCCGCGGTCGGTGGGCGACTGATCACCGCTGGCGGAATCACGGGCGCGCCGCCGACGGTATTACGCCAACGGCACAGCGCGAACACTTCGGTCTTGTACAGGTCCTTGATCGGCGCATAGCCGCCGCACATGTCGCCGTAGATCGTGGCATAGCCGACGGCATATTCGCTTTTGTTGCCGGTGGTCAGCAGCAAACCGCCGAGTTTGTTCGCCAGCGCCATCAGTATCGCGCCGCGGGTACGCGACTGCAGATTCTCTTCGGTGACGTCGACGGCATGATCGGCAAAGATTTCGGACAGTGCATCGAGATAGCCCTGAAAGGGTTTCTCGATCGGAATCGTCACCATCCTCACGCCCAGCGCTTGGCACTGTTCTTCGGCGAGGTCGTTGGACAGCTCGGCGGTGTAGCGCGACGGCATGCGTACCGCAGTGACGTTGTCGGCGCCGAGCGCATCGACCGCGAGCGCCAAGACCATCGACGAGTCGATGCCGCCGGACAATCCCAACCAGGTTTTACTGAAACCATTTTTTCCGCAGTAATCGCGGATGCCGCGGACGATCGCCCGCCACGCCAGCGCGTCGCGACTCTCATCGCCGTCGTCGATCCACTGCACCGGCGTGAAACTCCGTGTGTCGGCGTCGTAATCGACCACCAGCCACTGGTCGGTGAACGCGGCTGCAGCGGGATGGACCGCGCCATCGCCATCGGCGACGACCGACGCACCATCGAAGACCAGCGCGTCCTGACCGCCGACGACATTGAGATAGGCGATGGCGGCGCCGCTTTCGTGCACCCGCTGCGCCAACAGGGCGTCGCGCTGCGCATGTTTGTCGCGCTCGAACGGCGAGGCGTTCGGAACCAATACGATTTGAGCACCGCTACGCACGGTGCTGGCGATGGGCTCTGCGAACCACAGGTCTTCGCAGATGATCAGCCCGACCGGCACGCCCTTCACGTCGAACACGCAGTCCTCGCGATCCGGGTCGACGTCGAAATAACGGCGCTCGTCGAACACCGCGTAATTGGGCAACTCGCGCTTGCGGTACGTGTGCGCGATCGTGCCGTCGCGCAGCACGCTGGCGGCGTTGTAGACCACGCTGCCCGCCGCCTGCGGCCACCCGACCACCGCCACGATGCCGGTTGCGGCTGCGGCCACGGTCTCGATCTCCACAGCGCAATCGCGCAGGAAGCTCGGCCGCAACAGCAGATCTTCCGGCGGATACCCCGACAGCGCGAGCTCCGGGAACATCACGATATCCGCGCCGTATTCGTCGCGCGCCTCGACGATCATCGCCGCGATGCGCCCGGCATTCTGCGTCACCGCACCGACTGGAAAATCGAACTGGGCGAGGGCGATGCGCAAGGCTGTGGTCATGGCGGCTCCTGGAAAACGAAAGGCCGCACGCGGCGGCCATTCGTAGATGCATGCAGCGGAAGTTTACTTCGCCAGACACTTGGCGATGGCGGCGCCCAGGTCGCCCGGCGAACGCACGGTTGTGATGCCGGCCTTCTCCATCGCCGCGAACTTGCCTTCGGCGGTGCCCTTGCCGCCCGAGGCGATCGCGCCGGCGTGGCCCATGCGCTTACCTGCGGGCGCGGAGGCGCCGGCGATGAAGCCGACCACCGGTTTGGTCACATATTGGGCGATGTACTCGGCCGCTTCCTCCTCGGCGCTGCCGCCGATCTCGCCGACCATGATGATGCCCTGGGTCTGCGGATCGTTCTGGAACAGCTTGAGCGCGTCGATGAAGTTGGTGCCGTTGATCGGGTCGCCGCCGATGCCGATGCAGGTCGACTGGCCAAGGCCGACGTCGGTGGTCTGCTTCACGGCTTCGTAGGTCAGGGTGCCGGAGCGCGAGACGATACCGATCTTGCCCGGCATGTGGATGTGGCCCGGCATGATGCCGATCTTGCATTCGCCCGGGGTGATCACGCCCGGGCAGTTCGGGCCGATCAACACGGTGTCGGGGTAACCCTTCAGCGTATTCTTCACGCGCAGCATGTCGAGCACCGGGATGCCCTCGGTGATGCAGACGATGACCTTGATGCCGGCGTCGGCCGCTTCGAGGATGGCGTCGGCCGCGAACGGCGGCGGCACGTAAATGACGGAAGCGTCGGCGCTGGTGGCCTTCACGGCCTCGGCGACGGTGTTGAATACCGGCAGGCCGATGTGTTCGCTGCCGCCCTTGCCCGGGGTGACGCCGCCGACGACCTTGGTGCCGTACTCCAGCATCTGCTGTGCATGGAAGGTGCCCTGGGTGCCGGTGAAGCCCTGGACGATGACTTTGGTGTGCTTGTTGACGAGAACGGACATGGGAATCCTTGGATTTCGCTTTTGTAGGAGCGGCGGGAGCCGCGAGCCTTTCGAGTCTTGTCGGTGCGCAGTCGCGGCTTCCGCCGCTCCTGCAAAGAAAGCATTACGCAGCCTTCACCGACGCCACCGCTTTCTTGGCGCCGTCGTTGATGTCGTCGGCGGGAATGATCGCGAGGCCGGAATTTTTCAGCAGCTCCTTGCCCTTCTCGACATTCGTGCCTTCCAGACGCACGATCACCGGCACCTTCACGTCGACTTCCTTCACTGCGGCGATGATGCCTTCGGCGATCATGTCGCAGCGGACGATGCCGCCGAAGATGTTGACGAAGATCGCCTTCACGTCGGGATCGCGCAGGATCAGCTTGAACGCTTCGGTGACACGTTCCTTGTTGGCGCCGCCGCCGACATCGAGAAAGTTCGCCGGCTCGCCGCCGTTGAGCTTGATCACGTCCATCGTCGCCATCGCCAGACCGGCGCCGTTGACCATGCAGGCGATGTTGCCATCCATGGTGACGTAGTTCAGATCGTGCTGGCTGGCCAGCACTTCGGTTTCGTCTTCCTGGCGGATGTCGCGCATCGCGGCCAGTTCCGGGTGGCGGAAGGTGGCGTTGTCGTCTGAGTTGATCTTGCCGTCGAGCACGGCGAGGTCGCCGTTGGTGAGGATGGCGAGCGGGTTCAGTTCGACCAGCGCCAGATCCTTTTCGTTGAACAGCCTGTACAGGCCCATCATGATCTTGGTCAGCTGCCCGACCTGCTTGGCGTTGAGGCCGAGCGCGAAGCCCATGTCGCGGCACTGGTACGGCTGCAGGCCCTGGACGTAGTTGACGTTGAGCGACTTGATGGCCTCGGGGTTGTCGACTGCAGTCTTTTCGATCTCGACGCCGCCATCTGCGGAAGCGATGAAAGTGACCGTCTGGGTCGAACGATCCACCAGCACCGACAGGTACAGTTCTTGTGCTATGTCGGTCGCCTGAGTGACCAGGACGCTGTCGATCGGCAAGGCGACGCCGGCGGTCTGGTAGGTCGTCATTGTCTTGCCGAGCATGCCTTTGGCGTACTCGCGGACGTCGTCGTAGGTCTTGGCGAGCTTGTCTCCACCGGCCTTGCCGCGACCGCCGGCATGGATCTGGGCTTTCACCACCCAGAAATCGCCGCCGATGGCCTTGGCCGCATCGACGGCCTCCTCGGGCGTGCGCGCGACGCGCCCGGCCGGAACTGCGATGCCGTAGTCGGCAAACAACTGCTTCGCCTGATATTCGTGGAAGTTCATGTGGGTTCCATGCGGGAAAGACGAACCGCACCTGGGTGCGGGGGCTGCGCCGCCGGATCGTACCGGCCAGCGACGGACACGCCGCTATTGTCACCGATGCGCAGACCTACGGCCAACCCGGATGCTGCCGGCGGCGCCCGACCAGACGCGCCAATGCGTCCGGGCCGCCTATACTCGCCGCAACTTTTTCCACGGACGCCCGGTTTGAGCTTCTCCACCGCCTCCGCCCAGCCCGCCCAGGATTACCAACGCCGCGAACTCTATCTGTTCGCGCTGTACCGCGTGCTCGAAGCAGGGTTGCTCGCATTGCTGGTCTTCGGCCCGGTGGCCACCCTGCAGCCGCAGCAAGGCCATGAAGGCCTGGTCGCCGGAGTGTCGGTCGCTTATTTCCTGATCGCCCTGATCCTGATGCTGCAGGCGCGGAAAGCCAGAACCCTCGCCGGCCCGACCCTGATCGGCGTCGGGATCGACATTCTGGTCGCGGCCCTGGTCGCCCATTCGGTACCTTCGGCGGGTTCGGGCGTCGCGCTCATGCTGTTGTTCAACGTCGGCTCGGCCTCGCTGCTGCTGTCACTGCGCACCGGCCTGATCGTGGCCGCCTCGGCGTCGGCGGCCCTGGCTGTCGCCTATCTCTGGACGCTGTTGATCGAACAGCAGCAGCCGCGGCCCATGGCCGAACTGATGATGTTCACCGTCAGCTTCCTTGCCATCGCCACTCTGACCCACCAACTGCGGGTACAGATGCGCGCCACGGAGGCATTGGCCGAGCGCCGCGGCGCGGAAGCGATCCGGCTGGCCGAGATCAACGAGCTAATCATCCGCCGCATGCGCACCGGTGTGCTGCTGGTCGACCGCGAAGCGCAGATCAAGCTGGCGAACGAGGCCGCCATGCTGTTGCTGGGCGAAGGTGCGGCCGGCTCCCGCCGTCTGGCTGAAGCCGCGCCGGAACTGGCGCTGCGGCTGAGCGAATGGCTGCGCAACGGTCTGGGCAACGACACGCCGCTGCGCCTGGGCAGCGACCAGTTCGAAGTGGTGCCGCGTTTCGCGCGTCTGCTCGCGAACAGCGACAACACCCTCATTTTCCTCGACGACACTTCGCTGGTGTCGCGACGCGCGGAATCGCTGACGCTGGCGGCGATGGGGCGTTTTTCCGCCAGTCTGGCCCACGAGATCCGCAATCCGCTGGCAGCGATCAGCTACGCCGCCCAGTTGCTCGAAGAGTCCAGAGAACTGCCCGACGTCGACCGCCGGATGGTGCAGATCATCCACCAGCAATGCATGCGCACCAACAGCATCGTCGAAAGCGTACTGGGACTCGCGCGACGCGAACGCGCGACCGCCGAACACATCGAACTGGCCAGCTTTCTACGCAATTTCATCGAAGAATTCCGCCAGAGCGTGCCCGATGAGACCGACAACATCACGCTTGCAGCGTCGCAGCCGCTGGTGCCGGCGCTGATCGATCCGAAACACCTGCACCAGATCGTGACCGCGATGGTGCAGAACGCGCGACGTCACGGCCATCTGCCCGGCGAGGCGGCGCGGATCACCCTGCATCCGTACCGTCTGGACGATGCGCCAGTGATCGATATCATCGACCGCGGTCCGGGCATCCCCGATGCGGTGATCCCGCAGTTGTTCAGGCCTTTCTTCACCACCTCGGAACACGGCACTGGACTGGGTCTGTACATCGCCCGCGAACTTTGCCGGGCCAACGGCGCCTCGCTAGACCATGTTTC
>JANLSB010000544.1:0-3239 GCA_031362125.1 Lysobacterales bacterium
TCGGCAACCGGGTGAGTTACCGCCGCGAAGACATCGAGCAGTACGAGCGTCAGGCGCTGCGTCGCGGCACCGGCGAACGTGCGTTCACATGAGCACGACGTCGATGAGTGAGTCGATGCGCGCGTTGTCGACGCTGGCGGATCTGTCCGTCGATCAGCTAACGGCGCTGGCGCCTCTTCAGACTCTCCGCGCTGTCGAGCACCTTGAGGCGGCGACTGCGGGGCTCGATGCCCTTCGTCGCAATCTCGACGCGGCGCTCGACGCGACTTACGGCGAGCGCATTCGCTGCGCGTGCGCAGAGGCGGACCAGGACGTGGGCGTTGTCCACATCGATGCAGGCGAGGTGCGCCTTCGCGTCGAGATCGCCGAACAGGTGGTGTGGGATCAGACGCAGCTGGCCGCGATGGCTGCGCGTATCGCGAGAGGCGGCGAGCGCGTCGAGGCGTATCTCGATATCACGTACCACATTCCCGAGACGCGTTGGTCGCACTGGCCGCCCACCCTGCGGGCGTCGTTCGCACGCGCGCGTCTCGTGACGCCCGGCCCGCCGACGTATCGACTGAGTCCACGCGATCCCGTCTGACGCGCGTGTGCGGGTTCACCGATCCGGTCAGCTTTTCCCTCCGTCGCATCTTTTCCCCTCTGCTCGACGACTGGCGCTGCTGACGGCGCCGGCGCTGGAGATCCTCATGTCTCAAGACCCCCTACACACACCTGCCGAGCCGATGGTCGATGCACGCACCGCGCATCAGACGCTGTGCATTCCGCTGCAGTGGCTCAACGACAAAGCCCAGCGCCGAGCGCGCGGGATCCCGGCGTACCGGATCGGCCATCTGCTCCGATTCCGGCTGAGTGAGCTGGAACGATGGCGCGATCGCACCGCCACCGTGATCGCGCCTGGGCAGACGCAGCCTCCGGAGGCGGACGATGGCCGCGTCTGACAGGGCCGATCACCACGCTTCCGGTGCATCAATGTCGGCCTCCGGCGGCGACGACACGACCAACGCGCTCCGCCTTGCGTTGCACGAGCGCTTGGAGGCGGTGCTGACGACGCTGTTTCCGGCCGGCAAGATGCGTCGCGGCACGTTCGTGATCGGCGATACGCTGGGTATCTGCTGATGGTCCAAGGTGACCGTTCTGGTGCAATACAACGCTTTGAAGCCAGCTTGCCGATACTCGAACAATTGGTTTCTCAATACCCATCGAAGACCAAATGGCAGCACGCGCTTCAGTACGGAAATCAGAAGCTCGGAGAGCTTCTTGAGGCTCAAGGCGACTTCCCGCGCTCGAAGCAATATTACGAAGCCAGTCTAAAAATTCTCGAGCGACGTACTACCTCAGAGCCTGAGAATCTCGCATTACAGAGCGACCTGGCGTCCAGTCACCGGCGACTTGGCGAAATGCAGGAGGCGCATGGCGATCTGTCGGGAGCACAACGGCACTACGAAGCCAGCTTAATGATATGCGAGCAGCTGGCTGCCCAGGATTCGGGAAATGCGGACAAGCAGGACAACCTGATTTCTAGCTATCAGGGACTCGGCAATCTTTTGCGTGCTCGAGATGAACTGCAAGGCGCACAGCGACTGCTCGAAGCAGGCCGGTTGATCGCAAAACGGCAAATCGCCTTACACCCTGCGAATCTATCCTTACAGCGCAGCCTTGGCGTCAGCCACAATATGCTTGCTCTAGTATTTTTGGCCCAAGGTGACGTTCGTGGCGCGCAGAGGGAGTATAAAGCGGCCCTTGCAACATTTAAGCGACTCGCGGCCAAGGACTACGCGAACCAAGATGCGCAGCGTGCATTGGCGATGAGCCATTTTAATTTAGGTCTGATTCCTCTTGCGCGAGGTGATTTGCGAGGCGCATTACCCAAAATGAAGCACGCGCTGGCGCTCTATCGTGCCTTGGTGCTGCTTGCCCCTGCTAGCACTGAACTTCAGAGTGAAGTTGAGAATGTGGAAGATATGATCGCAAATGTAGAAGACGAGCTGTCTTCACCCTAATTTCGGCTGAGTAAGGAAGCAAAAAAACTAACTTGCCTGCGGACGATAAGTGCACGATTCTTACGAAACACGGGCAATATCGAATGGCACTTGCTTGGCCCCAAGCGAATTTCTGATCTAAAAAGCGGGCTGTCTCTGAATGCCAAGCGGTCATTCGTCGTCGGCAATCATGAAGCTGCCGGGACCGTTGCCTTCGTCGTCGCACAGCAGGATGAGCGTACGCTCCTTGCCGTCGCGACACTTGACGACGAAACCGTAGAGTTCATCGTCCATCGGATCGTCGCTCGCGCCGGTGCGGGCGAGCGCGGCGATGGTGCCGCCGACCAAGGGCTGCAGTTGTTTGAGGTAAAAATCGGTGGGTGCGGACATGCGGCGCTCCGGTGTTGTCGTCGTGGATTTTCGATTGTCGGAGTGCAATACCACGCGACGGCGTGGCATTGCGTCAGGCTGCGTTGCGCTGCGGCTTCAATTTGCCGGCGCGGCCTCGGCGATGCGGTAAATGCGTTCGCCGCCTTCGGTCTTGTCGGAGGTAATGGTCAGTCCGAGCTTCTTCTTGAAGGCGCCGGCGAAGGTGCCGCGCACGGTGTGCGCCTGCCACTCGGTCGCGTCGCAGATCTGCTGGATCGTGGCGCCTTCGGGACGCTTGAGCATCGCAATCACTTGCGCCTGTTTGCTGTTCTCGCGGGTGCGCGGCGCGGGTTTCTCGCCGTCACCCGCTGCGGCAGCGTCCTGCGGCGCGGTCTCGACCTTGCGTGCGGCCTTGGTGGCCTTGTCGCCGGCTTGCGTCGCCTTGGCGGCGCGCTTGCCGGGACGCGGGCGGCCCAGTGCATCGTAGGCTTCGGCGGCGACCAGCCAGTCACCATCGCTGCCGATGATCATCGCGCGCTTGAACAAGGCCTCGACGACCTTCTGGCGCGCGCCGCCTTTTATGTTCTCGGGGAACCACTCGATCTTGCCTTGCGTGTGATCGATGGCGTGGGTCAGGACGGCGGTCTGGGTCGGGTTCAGCGTGATCGGCTTGCTGTTCGTTGCGGTGTTCATGGGGTGTGTGCTCTTGAGTGGGTGGCCTTTCCACATCTGCGCGCCCGACCCGTCGGCGTGTGGTCAAGAGCCGCTGGCTCCAACGCTGAACCACGTCGAGTCAATGCCGCATGGCCTACACCCCCGAACATCTCGCCGCGCTGGAACGTGCGCTCGCGACCGGCGAGCAGCGCGTGACCTTTGGCTATCGCACCG
>JANLSB010000546.1:0-5134 GCA_031362125.1 Lysobacterales bacterium
CTGCCCATGTCGCTGATCGCCACCGATATCACCGGCAACACGGTCGAGGAGACCGGACTGGGTTACGACATCGGCGACGAAGACCGCATCTGCCGCCCGGTGCCGGGCTCGCTGCGGCCGGTGCCATGGTCGCCGCGGCCGATGGCGCAGCTGCTGCTGTCGATGGAAGATGCCAACGGCGGTACCTTCGAGGCCAATCCGCGAGAGGTGCTGAAGCGCGTACTGGACCGCTACACCGCCCGCGGACTCAAGCCGGTGGTCGCAGTGGAATTGGAGTTCTATCTGTTCGACCGCCTGCCCGACGCCCAAGGCCGCCCACAGCCGCCGGTCAACGCCCATACCGGCGCGCGCAACACCAGCACGCAGGTCTACTACATCGAAGACCTCAACGATTTCCACGATTTCATCGACGCTGTCGCCGACGCCTGCCGTATCCAGGGGATTCCGGCCGATACCGCCGTCGCCGAATACGCGCCGGGCCAGTTCGAGATCAACCTCAAACACCGCGACGACGCCCTGCTCGCCTGCGACGACGCGATCTATCTGAAGCGCGCGATCAAGTCGATCGCCCAGAAGCAGGGCCTGCAGGCCAGTTTCATGGCCAAGCCGCTGGTCGATCAGGCCGGAAGCGGCCTGCACATCCACGCCAGCGTGCTGGATGAGAACGGCGACAACATCTTCGCCTGCTCGCCGGACGCGCCCTCGGACACGCTGCGCCATGCCATCGGCGGCCTGCAGCGCAGCGCGCAGGACTGCCTGCTGTTGTTCGCGCCCAATGCCAACAGCTACCGCCGCTTCGTGCTCAATGCCTTCGTACCGCTCAACGAAGTCTGGGGCTTCAACAACCGCACCGTGGCGATGCGCATCCCGCACAGCGACGAGAAGAACACCCGCATCGAACACCGCATCGCCGGTGCCGACGCCAATGTCTATCTCGCCACCGCCGCAGTGTTGGCCGGCATGCTCGACGGCATCGAACACGGTTACGACCCCGGCGCACCGGTGGTCGGCAACGCCTACGAACAGACCGAGATCCGCATCCCCTACTGGCGCGATTCGATCCGCGACTTCATGGCCAGCGAGTTCATCGCCAGCCAGTTCGGCGAGACCTTCCGGCACATCTACGGCCAGCAGAAGCTCAAAGAACTGCACAGCTTCTATCGCGAAGTGACGACGCTGGAATACGACTGGTATCTACGGTCGGTCTGATCTCACGCGGAACAAAGACCCCAATGAACGCGCCGCTGCCGCCAGCGCTGGACAATGATCGCAACCGCGCGGTCCTATCGTATCTCGACGGCTTGTCGGCGCATTCGGATGTGGCGCTGCCGCTGTGCATGGCCGTGCGCGAGCTTCCGGGCGCGGCGTCCTACTGCCCGAATAGCGATGCTTACGCCTACGTTGTCGCTTACGCGAACGAACGGATTTTCACTTTTGCCGAAGGCATGCACGGGCTCACTCTGCGGCTGCCACCGGAATCCGTGGCGACCGCGATCGGAGCGGGTGCGACAGCATCCGACGTTGGCGACAGCTGGTATTTCTTCCGACTGTTCGGAACGGAGGGCTTCGATGCCAGCATTTTCGATTGGATCTCCCTCGCCTGCACGAATACGTTGCGAGGCTGATCAAATGCGGACAGAGCGACCTGCATGAACGCTGCTCCCTACCCGCCCAGTTGGTACGCCGCCAGCGCCGAAGCGCTGCCGCCGCAACCCGTGCTGGCAGGCGACATCGTGGCCGATGTCTGCATCCTCGGCGCGGGCTATACCGGTCTCTCCACGGCACTGGAGTTGGCCGAGGCCGGCTACCGGGTCGTCGTGCTCGAAGCCGAGCGTATCGGCTGGGGCGCATCGGGCCGCAATGGCGGCCAACTGCTGCCCGGATTCGGCTGCGGCGAATCCAAACTGGTGTCGCTGGTCGGCCGCGACGACGCCCGCAAGCTTTTCGACTGGTCCTGCGAAGGCATACGTCTGATCCACGAGCGCCGCGCACGTTACGGCATCGACTGCGACTGGTGCGCAGGCCACGCGACGGTCGCGATCAAGCCGCGGCAGATCGTCGAACTGCAGACTTGGCAGCGTGAGCTCGAAAACGATTACGGATATTCGATGCCGTGGTGGGATCGCGCACGACTGCGCGAGCAACTCGACTCGCCGCGCTATCTCGGCGGCCTCTACGATGCCAACGCCGGGCATCTGCATCCGCTGAAATACGCGTTGGGTCTCGGCCGTGCCGCGCTCGTTGCCGGCGTGCGGATTTTCGAAGCCAGCCCGGTGCTGCGCATGACCCATGGTGCGAAAGCGGTGCTGCACGCCGCACAAGGCACGGTGCACTGCGATTTCGCCGTGCTCGCCGGCAATGCGCTGGTGAAAGGCGTCGCCCCCGAACTGGACCGCAAGATCATGCCGGTCGGCACTTATATCGCCGCGACCGCGCCACTGGGCGCGGAGCGCGCACAGGCGTTGATCCGCAACAACATGGCGGTGGCCGATACCAACTGGGCGCTGGATTATTTCCGACTCAGCAGCGACCACCGCCTGCTCTTCGGCGGCCGTGCCAGCTATTCCAACTTCCAGCCGCCGAATCTCGGCTGGGTGATGACCCGGCGCATGCGCAAGGCATTTCCGCAGCTCGCGGATGTCGGTTTCGAGCATGTCTGGGGCGGCACCATCGATATCAGCCTGAACCGCGCGCCGCACTGGGGCCGGATCGGGTCGAACGTCTACTTCGCGCAGGGCTTCTCCGGTCACGGCGTGGCTGCGACCAACCTTGCCGGACGGGTCATCGCCGAAGCGATCCGCGGCCAGAGCGCACGTCTCGACGCGTTCGCGCGTATCGCCCACCATGATTTCCCCGGAGGCCGAACATTCCGAACGCCGATGCTGGTCGCGGCGATGGCCTGGTACAAACTCCGCGATGCGCTGTGGTGAGTCGAATCGCCGCGAAAACACGGCCAAGGCTTGACGATCCCGGAAGCGGCCTCTAAACTTTCGCGCTCTCCAGACATGTGGGGCCATAGCTCAGCTGGGAGAGCGCCTGCATGGCATGCAGGAGGTCGGCGGTTCGATCCCGCCTGGCTCCACCAATCTTCAAAACGCTTCTGATCACAGGCCGGATCCGAAGCGGTTTCAGAGTTCTACGACGTCCCCATCGTCTAGAGGCCTAGGACACCACCCTTTCACGGTGGACACCGGGGTTCGAATCCCCGTGGGGACGCCAACTTGCAAAAAACACGAAACCCGCTTCGGCGGGTTTCGTGTTTTCGGACCCGGTACATCTCGAATACTCAGGCTTGATGAATGGACGACACCGATGGCGTGTTCGCATCGATCCGCTGCATTCCGGAATTGCCCACGCCATGCCCGCGCTCGGCCAGATACTGCAACCACTTGCCGAGAAAGGTATTCATGCGCAGACGGTGATCGAGTACCTCGGCCGGCGGCGGATACATGCCGATTGCGTCCTGCCAGCGGCGGCCGACGTAGCAATGCGTGGCTTCGACCTGCCTGGCGTCGCGATACAGGCGCAGATAGGCGGAAGGGTCGGGTTCGCCGGTCACCGGATCGAGCATGGTGTAGCTCAAACGCAATTCAGTGGTGTAGGCGTGCTGGGCGAGGATATCGAGCCGCAGATCGAGGCCATCACCGACCGAGGAGACGTAATGCCCTTCGCCGAGGCTCTCTGGCATGAACAGTCGATGCAGGCGCTGATGATTCTCGGCGTACAGCGCCATCAACCAGGAGAACCGGTTGATTTTCGCAGCGCTGATCGGGCGGGAGACGACTTTGGACATAGGGCAGATCGTACACATCGCACGCGGTCCGCAACAGCATTGACGGATCGTGAAAACACGTGGACGATGGGAGTCGATCCGCCTCGCGTCAGAACCTTGAATCTGCGGCCGACTGCGCTCAATACATCTCGCGCTGAATCCCCAACGTCGACATCACCTTGCTCGCGATCTCCTCGATCGACGTGTGCGTAGTGCTCAGTGTGGCGATGCGTTCGGCGCGCAGCATCGCTTCGGCCGCCGCCACCTCGCGCTTGCAGGTATCGAGCTGGGCATAGCGCGAATTGGCGCGGCGCTCCTGGCGGATCTGCTGCAGCCGCACCGGGTCGATGGTCAGCCCGAACAGTTTGGCGCGGTGCTGGCGCAGCCGTGGCGGCAGACGGTCGTGCTCCAGGTCTTCGTCGGTCAGCGGATAGTTGGCCGCTTTCACGCCGTGATGCATCGCCAGATAGATGCAGGTCGGGGTCTTGCCGGCGCGGGAGACCGCGACCAGGATGACATCGGCCTCATCGTAGTTGGTCGCGATGCCATCGTCGTGGGTCAGCGCGAAATTCATCGCGTTGATGCGCCGGTGGTAGGTCTCGAAATCGACCATACCGTGCGCCTGCCCCACCTGCGACTGTCGCTGCCGGCCCAGTTCGCGCTCCAGCGGTTCGATGAACGGGGCGAAGACATCGAGCATCAGCGCCCCGCTCTCGGCCAGGACCGTACTCAGATTGGTATCGACGCACGAGCTGATGACGATCGGGCGTACGCCGTGGGCCTCGCCGGCGGCACGGATACGGGCCGCCGCTTCCCCGGCTTTCTCCGCAGTGTCGACGAACGAGATGCGATCGGTCCTGAAATCGGTCCCGGTGAACTGGGTCAGCAGGCTGTGGCCGATGGTCTCGGCGGTAATGCCTGTGCCATCGGAGACGTAAAAGACCGGGCGTATCGATGCCATGCGCTGCGTTTCCCAACCAATCGATTGATTTACAAAGAGTTTCTTTGGCACGAGAGCCGTGACCTGCAACCCGCGACTACGATTGCGGTCACAAGACAGGCCCGGCGATGCCCGGCGATGGCTAAAATAGCCGCTTTCCCGGCCCCACGCCGCGTCCGCTTCGGAGACTTCATCCTTTGAACGAAAACATCCTCTGGCTGCACGCGCTGCGGCTGTCCGATCTTGCCCGCGTCGGCGGCAAGAATTCCTCGCTCGGCGAGATGATCGGCCATCTGGCTGGGCTTGGGGTGTCGGTGCCGGGCGGTTTCGCCACCACTGCCGAAGCATTCAAGGACTTCATCGCCCACAACACCCTGCATCAGCGGATCTTCGACCGTCTGGCCACATTGGATGTCGAGGAC
>JANLSB010000677.1:0-6847 GCA_031362125.1 Lysobacterales bacterium
GCGGCCGGCGACATTCACCTTGATGCCGAGCGCGCCGAGGCGTATCGCGTTGCCGTCAGCACGCTTCATCGCACGGCGGAACATGATGCGACGCTCAAGCTGCTGAGCGATCGATTCGGCTACCAATTGTGCATCGAGTTCAGGCTTGCGGACTTCAGTGACATTGATATGGGCGGGAACGCCCATCACATCGCTGATTTCCTTACGCAGCTTCTCGATGTCTTCGCCGCGTTTGCCGATCACCACGCCCGGACGGGCAGTGTGCACGGTGATGCGCGCGGTCTTAGCAGGGCGTTCGATCAGAATCTTGCTGATCCCTGCGGCGGCCAGCTTCTTGCGCAGCATCTCGCGAACCCGGAGGTCAGCGGCAAGGTACTCGGCGTATTCCTTTTTGCCCGCGTACCACTTCGAATTCCAGTCTTTGGAAATACCGAGGCGGATACCGGTCGGATGTACTTTGTGACCCATACTTATTTGCCCTCGCCCACGACCACAGTGATGTGGCTGGTGCGCTTCAGAATTCGGGTTCCGCGGCCTTTGGCGCGGGCCATGAAACGCTTCAGCATCGGACCTTCATCGACCGTAATGGCTTTGACCTTCAACAAGTCGATATCGGCGCCCTGGTTGTTCTCAGCGTTAGCGATCGCCGACTCCACGACCTTGCGGATCATGGCAGCGGCTTTCTTGTCCGAGAACCTCAGCAGATTCACAGCACGCTCGGCGGAGAGGCCACGGACCTGATCGGCGACCAGACGAGCCTTCTGCGGCGAGATGCGGGCGCTGCGCAGAATAGCTTTCGCCTCATTAGCACTTTTTATCATCGCCATCTCCTTACTTGCCCTTCTTGTCGCCGCCGTGACCTTTGAAGGTCCGGGTCAGCGCGAACTCGCCAAGCTTATGGCCGACCATATTCTCGTTGACCAGCACCGGCACGTGGTTCTTGCCGTTGTGCACGGCGATCGTGAACCCGATCATTTCCGGCAGGATGGTGGAACGACGCGACCAAGTCTTGATCGGCTTCTTGTTGTTGCCCGCAGTCTCCACCTTCTTGATCAGATGGTGGTCGATGAACGGACCCTTTTTGAGTGAACGTGCCATGGTCGATTAGCTCCTGCGGTCACGCACGATGAACTTCTGCGTGCGCTTGTTCTTGCGGGTCTTGTAACCCTTGGTCGGGACGCCCCACGGGGTGACCGGATGCGGGTTGCCTTGGCCGGCCTTCGCCTCGCCACCGCCGTGCGGATGGTCGACCGGGTTCATGGCGGCACCGCGGACGGTCGGCTTGACGCCGCGCCAGCGCGAGGCACCGGCCTTGCCGAGCTTCTCGAGGTTGTGTTCGGTGTTACCTACTTCGCCAATGGTAGCGCGGCATTCGGCCGGCACTTTGCGCATTTCACCCGAACGCAGGCGGAGCATTGCGTAGATACCTTCACGGGCGACCAGCTGGACGCCGGCGCCGGCGGCGCGGGCGATCTGGGCGCCCTTGCCAGGCTTCATTTCGATGCAATGCACTGTCGAGCCGACCGGGATATTGCGCAGCGGAAGCGTGTTGCCGGCCTTGATCGGAGCATCGTTACCCGCGATCACTTGGTCGCCGGTCTTCAGGCCCTTCGGCGCGATGATGTAGCGGCGCTCGCCATCGACGTAACAAAGCAGCGCGATATGCGCGGTGCGATTGGGGTCATATTCGATCCGCTCGACTTTCGCCGCAATACCTTCCTTATCGCGCTTGAAGTCGATAATCCGGTAATGCTGCTTGTGACCACCGCCGATATGGCGGGTGGTGATGCGACCGTGATGATTACGGCCGCCGGTCTTGCCCTGCTTCTCGACCAGCGCGGCATGCGGGGCACCCTTATGCAGGCCCGGAGTGACCACGCGCACGGCGCTGCGGCGGCCGGGAGAAGTGGGTTTGAATGTCATCAATGGCATTGGTGAGTCCTCAGACCTTGACCGTGGTGACGTCGATCGACTGGCCTTCGGCCAGCGTCACGTAGGCTTTGCGCCAGTCGCCGCGGCGACCGTTACGGTTGCGGAACGCCTTGTTCTTGCCCTTCACGTTGAGCACATTGACCGACTCGACCTTCACGTCGAACAACTTCTCGACGGCGGTCTTGATGTCGGCCTTGGTGGCATCGGTGGCGACTTCGAACGCGTATTGATTGGAAGTTTCCTGGGCGCGGACGGTCTTTTCGGACACGCGCGGCGCACGGATCACGCTATAGAGCTTGGCGTCGTTCATGCCAGCCACTCCTCGATCTTCTTGACTGCGTCGGCGGTCATCAGGACGCTGTCGGCGCCGACCAACGCGACCGGATCCAGACCCTGCACGTCACGAACCTGCACATACGGCAGATTGCGAGCGGACAGGAACAGATTCTCGGAGGCATCTTCGGTGACGATCAGCGGGCGCTTGCCGAGTTCGAAACCCTTGAGCTTCTCGACCAGACCACTGGTCTTCGGGCCGTCGATGTCGAACGCCTCGACGATCGTGATCCGGCCCTGGCGGTTCAGCTCGGACAGGATCGCGGCGATCGCGGCGCGATACATCTTACGGTTGACTTTCTGCGCGAAGCTGCGCGGCTTGGCTGCAAACGCGCGACCACCACCGACAAAGATCGGGGCTGTCAACGCGCCATGACGCGCGCCGCCACCCTTCTGCTTCTTCGACTTCTTGGTGGTGCCATTGACTTCCGCACGGGTCTTCTGAGCCTTGGTTCCGGCGCGACCGGCATTGCGATAGGCAACAACGACCTGATGGACAAGGTCGTGGCTGAATTCGCGGCCGAACACGGCGTCGGAGACCGAGACTGTCTTGCTGCTGTTATTGATGGCGAGTTCCATTGTCGTCTCCCTTACTTTGTCGTCGGACGGACAATGACGTCGCCGCCCGGGGCGCCCGGGATCGCGCCCTTGATCGCGATCAGGCCGCGCTCGGCGTCGACCTTGACCACTTCAAGACGCTGCGTCGTCTGCTGCTCGGCGCCCATGTGGCCGGACATCTTCTTGCCCGGAAACACGCGACCCGGCGTCTGGCGCTGGCCGATGGAGCCAGGCGAACGGTGCGACAGCGAGTTGCCGTGCGTCGCGTCGCCCATGGTGAAGTTCCAACGCTTGATCGTGCCCTGGAAGCCCTTGCCCTTGGTGACGCCTTGGACATCGACGATCTGGCCGACTTCGAAGATGTCGGCCTTGATTTCGCCGCCCACCTGGAAGTCGCCGATCTTGTCGGCCTCGACGCGGAGCTCCCACAGGCCACGACCGGCTTCGACCTTCGCCTTGGCGAGGTGACCGGCTTCCGGCTTGTTGATCAGCGCGGCGCGCTTGACGCCAGCGGTGATCTGCACGGCTGTGTAGCCGTCGGATTCCTGGGTCTTGATCTGAACGATGCGGTTCGGCGTGGCTTCGATCAGCGTCACCGGAATGGACTTGCCGTCCTCGGTAAACAGTCGGCTCATGCCGGCCTTGCGGCCGACGATGCCCAACGAATATTTCTTCGCGGTCATAGTGGGAGCCTCAGGTCAGTTTGATCTGGACGTCGACACCGGCCGCGAGCTCGAGCTTCATCAGCGCGTCCACGGTCTTGTCGTTGGGGTCGACGATATCGAGCACGCGCTTGTGCGTGCGGGTTTCGTACTGGTCGCGTGCGTCCTTGTCGACGTGCGGCGACACCAGAACGGTGTAGCGTTCAATCTTGGTCGGCAGCGGGATCGGACCGCGCACTTGCGCGCCGGTCCGCTTCGCCGTCTCGACGATCTCACTGGCCGAACGATCGATCAGACGATGATCGAACGCTTTCAGCCGGATCCGGATCTTTTGGTCCGCCATGACGGAATTCCTCGTTGAAAGAGCGACAGGCCCGGCGGCTAGGTGCGCCGAACCCCGTTATTGTTGAAACGCTTGGGAAACAAGAACCGCAAGTACTTGAGAATTTTCAGATTTCAGGGATGACAAGCATCCAACAATCCTGTCCGAACTTCAAAAAAAAGCAGGCCGGTAAACCGGCCCGCCAGGCAGGGAATCAAGGACGCAACAACATGCCCCTGCCGCAGGTGCCCCGAATTAGTTCGGGGCGGGCGGGGGCGATGCCGTAGCGACGTTTCCCTGTCCGGCGAAGACGAAGTGCTTCCTGCACTTCATTTCGCTTATCCGCGGATCGCCCGGAGGCGTTTCGCGAAGTGGTCTTGCATTATAGAGGAGCTTCAGGCGGCCTTGCAAGCCGTTGAGCTCCCGTTTGTCACACAACCGGACCCGAAGGCAGCGGTCGTGGGATTTTCAGGCTGGATCCCGACTTGAACAGCCATTCGGCTATTGAACGCCGCCGGGATGAGCCTTCGCCCTCACGGGCGAAAACTCACTTGATGATCTTGGCGACGACGCCGGCGCCGACCGTACGGCCACCTTCGCGAATCGCGAAACGAAGACCCTCGTCCATCGCCACCGGATTGATCAGGCTCACCACCATCTTCACGTTGTCGCCCGGCATCACCATCTCCACCCCTTCCGGCAACTCACAAGCGCCCGTGATGTCGGTCGTGCGGAAATAGAACTGCGGACGGTAACCCTTGAAGAACGGCGTGTGACGACCACCCTCGTCCTTGCTCAGCACATACACTTCCGCCTCGAAGTCCGTGTGCGGCTTGATCGAGCCCGGCTTGCACAGCACTTGGCCGCGCTGCACATCGTCGCGCTTCGTGCCGCGCAGCAACAGGCCCGCGTTGTCGCCAGCCTGACCCTGATCCAGCAGCTTGCGGAACATCTCCACGCCCGTCACCGTCGTCTTCTGCGTCGGACGGATACCCACGATCTCGATTTCCTCGCCCACCTTGATGATCCCGCGCTCAATGCGACCCGTCACCACCGTGCCGCGGCCCGAAATCGAGAACACGTCTTCCACCGGCATCAGGAACGCCTTGTCGATGTCGCGCTCCGGCTGCGGAATCCACGTGTCCAGCGCCTCCACCAGCTTCAAGATCGACGGCACGCCAATCTCCGTCTGGTCGCCTTCCAGCGCCGAACGCGCCGAACCGGTGATGATCGGCGTGTCGTCGCCCGGGAACTCGTACTTGCTCAGCAGCTCGCGAACTTCCATCTCCACCAGCTCCAGCAGCTCGGCGTCGTCCACTAGGTCCGCCTTGTTCAGGTAGACGATGATGTACGGCACGCCGACCTGACGCGCCAGCAGAATGTGCTCGCGCGTCTGCGGCATCGGGCCGTCAGCGGCCGAGCACACCAAAATCGCCCCGTCCATCTGCGCAGCACCCGTGATCATGTTCTTCACGTAGTCCGCATGACCCGGGCAATCCACGTGCGCATAGTGACGATTGGCCGATTCGTATTCCACGTGCGCCGTCGAAATCGTGATCCCGCGCGCCTTCTCTTCCGGCGCCGCATCGATCTGGTCGTACGCCTTGAACTCGCCACCGAAACGTTCCGCGCCGATCTTCGTCAGCGCCGCCGTCAGCGTCGTCTTGCCGTGGTCAACGTGACCGATCGTGCCCACGTTCACGTGCGGCTTGGTGCGCTCGAACTTACCCTTTGCCATGATGTGTTCTCTCTTTGATCTGAATGCTTGAATGATCTGAATGCTTGAAAGGTGCAGGTGCCGGCCTCGGCCGGCCTCGCATCAGCTCTTCTTGATGTCCGATTCGGCGATGTTGGTCGGCGCCTCGGCATAGTGGTCGAACTCCATGGTGAACGTCGCGCGGCCCTGGGTCAGCGAGCGGATGGTGGTCGCGTAGCCGAACATTTCGCCCAGCGGCACCATCGCGTTGATGGTCTTGCCCGACGGCGTGTCGTCCTGGCCTTGGAGCAGGCCGCGACGGCGACTCAGATCGCCCATCACGTCGCCGACATAGTCTTCCGGCGTCACCACTTCGACCTTCATGATCGGCTCAAGCAGGACCGGATCGGCCTTGCGAAAGCCTTCCTTGAACGCCATCGACGCGGCGAGTTTGAACGCCATTTCCGACGAGTCGACGTCGTGGTACGAACCAAACACGAGTTTGACCTTGATGCCCACGACAGGGAAGCCCGCGAGCGGGCCACTGGTGATGGTTTCGCGCAGACCCTTTTCGATCGCCGGAATGAATTCCTTCGGGATCACGCCACCGGTAATGTCATTGACGAACAGGAAATCGTTCTTGACATCCTCATCGGCACGATCAGCTGCATTCATCGGCGACAGCTCGATCACGACGTGACCGTACTGACCCTTGCCGCCGGACTGCTTGGCGTGCTTGTAGTCCGACTTCACGTCCGACTTGCGGATGGTTTCGCGATAAGCCACCTGTGGCTTGCCGACGTTGGCTTCGACGTTGAACTCGCGGCGCATACGGTCAACCAGAATGTCCAGATGCAGCTCGCCCATACCGGCAATGATGGTCTGACCGGATTCTTCGTCGGTATGCACACGGAAAGAAGGGTCTTCCTGCGCCAGACGGCCAAGTGCAATGCCCATCTTTTCCTGGTCCGACTTGGTCTTCGGCTCCACCGCCATGGAGATGACGGGCTCCGGGAAGATCATGCGTTCGAGGGTGATGATGTGATCCTGCGAGCACAGCGTGTCGCCGGTAGTCACATCCTTCAGGCCGACGGCCGCGGCGATATCGCCGGCGCTGACTTCCTTGATTTCTTCGCGGTTGTTGGCGTGCATCTGCAGAATGCGGCCAATGCGCTCTTTCTTCGACTTGACCGGGTTATAGACCTGATCGCCGGATTTGAGCGTGCCGGAGTAGACGCGAAAAAACGTCAGCGAGCCGACGAACGGGTCGGTCATGATCTTGAACGCCAGCGCGGAGAACGGCGCCTTGTCGTCGGCCACGCGAGTGTCTTCCTTGTCGTTTTC
>JANLSB010000757.1:0-2571 GCA_031362125.1 Lysobacterales bacterium
CCGTTCGGCGACCAGGCCGGGAAACCATCCCAGCGATCGTCGACCAGCGGGGTCAACAACCTCGGCTGCACCGCCGAGGTGGTCTGCAGCGCCAGTGCGCCCGCATGCAGATCCTGCCGGTTCAGTACGTACACGATCTGCGAACCGTCCGGCGACAGGCTCGGCGATTCTTCGCGCTGCGGGGAACTGGCGATCCGCTGCAGCGCGACGCGCGCGACCGGCGCCGGCGTCGCGGCGACCGGCGCGAGCACCGCAGCATCGTCGCGTCCCCGCCAATAGGCCAAGACCGCAACGACCGTCAGCAGCATGAGCGCAGCGCCCAAACCCCATGGCCAACGCGCACGTTTCGCGGGCGTCGCGGCATCGGCCGCTGGCGCATCGGCGGAGGCCCCGACCGGCGCCGAATCCGCAGTCGCGGACGCTTCGTCCACCAGCCACTCCACCGGCGCGATCAGCCGGTAGCCCTGCTTGGCGAGCGTCTCGATATAGCGCGACTGTTCGCGGTCGTCGCCCAGCGCCCGGCGCAGCTGGGTAATCGCCTGGGTCACCACATCGTCGCCCGGCAGCGTGTCCGGCCAGACCCATTCGAGCAGCGCTTCGCGGCTCACGAGCTTGTTGGCGTGCGCCACCAGCGTCAGCAGCACGCTCAGCGACTTCAGCGTCACCCGCACCGCGTCTCCGCCCGTCGCCGGCGCGATCTCGCGCAGCGGGATGTCGACGATGCGGTCGCCGATGCGCAGGCGATCCGACGGCCGGGGTTCAAGCAGATTTCTGTGCGACTTCAGCATGGGGGAGTGATCGCGCGGCGCGACTTTGGCATCAGCTTAACAGGCCTCCGAACCGCCTCTGCAGCGCCGATCCCGTACAGTGCGATGCGAACCGACAAACTCGGCAAAGTCGCTTGTTCAGCCAGCACGCGCACGCGCCGCGGACAGGCCGACCAGACGCGACACCACAATGGCGATGAACATCACACCGGCGAACATCTCCAGCATCGCCAGCGCGCGCGCGGGCGGAGTGACCGGCACGATGTCGCTCAAGCCCACGCCGGACAGCACGCTGAAACTCATGAACAGCAGCTCCATCCAGGTGCGCGGCGCATCCGGCGCGGCGGGTGCCGAAAAACTGCCCGGATACCAGGCCTGGCAGACCGAATACGCGAACGCCCACGACCATGCCAGCAGAGTGAAGGTAGCCCCCACCGCAAGCAGTTCGTCCAGCGTCACCCGATGGTCGCCGAACATATAGATGATCAGTCCGACTGCGGCATAGAAATACAGCGCGGATTCCAGCATCTGCGCCAGCGGCAGCAGCTCGGGAAAACCGCCGAAGTCCGCCAGCAGCGAGAGCAACACCGCAGGCACCGCCAACAGCCACGCCACCCAGTTGATGGTGGGGCTGCGATTGATCACCCACATCGCCAACGCCAGCACCAGGATGCCGAACGCGCCGAACGCCGCGTGCCCACCGCTGGAATCCTCCAGCACCGGATACAGCACCACCGCCAGCAGTTGCACCGCCAGCAACAAACCCGCCGGATGCCTGCGCAGCATCGCGATCGCTTTCAATACATCCTTTCTCATCGCGACTTCATGCTCCATTCGCGCTCGACATCGAGCACTGCCCTCGACCATGCTGCCATGAACGGAATGCCGATGGTGTCGTACTCGTAGCGGTCATCGTTGTAGATGCCGTCGGCGTTGACGAGGATGCTGGCGGCAAGCATGCATTCGATGCCGGATCGGCGGTCGACCACATACGCCACTTCGCTCAGCGAGCCGTAGGCCATTCCGGACTTGCCGGACACGCTCAAGCCGTCGGTATAGCGCGCGTTGCCGTCGCCGACGAAGAACCAGCGCGCGTAGCCGTCGGGATATTCAGCCTCGGGATACACCGGCGATGCACTTTCGCGCGGACGTAGGGCCATCGCGCGCAGCAGCCGCGCGCGCAGCGCGCCGTCGATCCTCCAGCGCTGCGCGGCCGGCACCGACTCCGGCGACACGAACGCCTGCAGCATGCGCAGGCTGTCGGCCAGCGGCAGAAAGTTCGCGTGCGAGAAATCGTGCGGGCCGCGCGCGATGCTGCCGTCGTCGTTCTGCCAGCCGTCGCCGACCAGGACCCGTCCGAACGGAAACTGTCGCGGTTTCGCGATGCTCGATGAAAAACGACGCAGCTCGCGGCCATCGGCGGACAGCACCGTGCCGCCGCCGCTGCGCCGGTTCGCCTCGAGATCGGACGAACCCAACCGTGCGATCAGCCGCACATGCGGGTAGCCGAGTTCGGCCAGCCGGCGATGAATGTATTCGCCGCCGAGCAATTCGTACCAGCGGTTGAACGGACGGTTTTCGCTGATTGCGAAGGTGCGGTCGATGCCGCGTGCGAAGCTGTCGCTCAGCGGCTCGTCGCCCCATTCGCCGCTGGCCGGTGGCGCATCGAGGCGCAGCAGACTGTCCGCGCCGCCGCCTGCGGCCTGCACCGCTTCGGCCATCAGCAATGCCATCGGCAGCTTGACGACGCTCGCGGCGGGAAACCAGCGGCGTGGCGCAAGGCCGAGGTCGTGCGTCGTATAAC
>JANLSB010000812.1:0-1732 GCA_031362125.1 Lysobacterales bacterium
CGGTGCCCTTTGTGGGAAAATCAGTTTTAGCTAGTCACGAAGCCCCAACTACTGACGAACTGATTTCAATTCAGCTTGATGGAGCGGTTGCCGATGCCGACGATCTTCGCAATTCGCCACATGGGGTGGACTATCCGGTAGACTCGGTGGTGCAAGCTGAAAACGAAAACCATCTCGGTCGTTTCGATGTGATGCCGAACGATGTCGCAGAAGAGCTTTCTGGATTTATCGCCGACACGCTGACCGAAGATCAAACGGCTGCGAGGCAGTTTGTGCTGTCCAGTCGGCGGATGCGGGACTTTTTCAACAGCAATGGCATTCACAACCAAGCAGTGCGTCGCCGCAACCCTTACAATCCGGCCTATATTAACAGCTGCGATCTGACCAGTCTTGGTGCAAAGTCTGGTGACTTGCTGACGCTCGAAAGTGATTATGGTTCAGTCTGCGCCGTAGCAAAAGCGGACGACAGCATGCGCCCTGGAGTCGTTGCTCTGCCCCATGGCGGGGGCGAAGCAAGTCACCCGCAAGAAGACTTGGTAGGCGCAGGAGCTTGCGTCAACCGTCTCACTTCAGCCACCGGACGATATGAATCGATTAACGCAATGCCGCATTTCTCCAGCATAGGACTCGACATTCACCTTGCAGCCGAACCAGTGGGGAACGGCACATCATAGATCTTGGCGATGCTGCTCAACACATATCAGGACGATTTTGAGTTTTGGTTAGATCAACTTCCCGATGACCCCTTGTGCTTTTCGGCGAAGGCCCCAATCGCCGCCTCTTGCTGCGCCGCCAGTTCGTCGCGCACCGCCCGGGTATCTTCTTCGCTCCGCTTGAGCCTGCGAAAGGTCTGTTTGAAATGCGGGATCACGAAATCGGCGAAGATTTCATAGTGATGCTTTTTCGCCGCCCACGGTGCCCAGTTGTGATCGAACAGCATGTAGCAGCCAAAGCCGCCGTTTGAGAGGACCTTGAGCTTTTCGATCTGCTCGATTGCTTCGTCATAGGTGCCGATCACGGCAGCGCCGGTGGACATCGCCCATTCGATGTATTCTTCCACGCTGTTGCCGACGGGAACCAGCTGCGGCGTCGGCGTAGTGTGCTGGAGATAGTCGCAGAACTCGCGCAGACCATAAGCGACATCCTTGATCGCCTGCTCTTTGGTGTCAGCCAGGTGCATCAGCCCGACCAGTCGCCAGTTCTTGCGATCGACCGTCTTGCCGCATTCCTTGGCGCGCGCTTCGGCAACGTCCCAGTGCATCGCCAGCACATCGATGCCGGCCTGCATGGTCGCGCCGATTGAAATCAGCCCGCCGCCATGCGTACCGGCCAGCCGCGGGCCCGATGGCGAAACAATCGCCGCCGCTGCCACTTCGGGGTGGGGGTCCTGATAGAAATCGAGCTGCAACTTGGCATTGACTAGCTTGTAACGCTTGGTTTCGATTGAGATCGGCTCGTCGCTGGTCATCAGATGCATCAGCACAGCGGCATCCTGTTCGAGCGCATCACGCTGTTCAGACGGATGAATGCCAAGCATCGCAGCGTCCGTTGCCAAAGCACCGGGCCCCAAGCCCAACATGACGCGGCCGCGCGTCAGGTGGTCAAGCAAGGCCAGCCGGTCGGCGACCCACAACGGGTTATGATAGGGCAGCGAGACGACCCCGGTGCCCAGGCGGATATATTTGGTGTGCGCCGCGACATGCGCCATGAACAGCATCGGATCGCCGATCGG
>JANLSB010000818.1:0-8794 GCA_031362125.1 Lysobacterales bacterium
CGCCCGCCCCGCTGGAGGTGCGGGGCCGCGCCCTGTGCAGCCCGCACCTGCGCCGGCCAATGTCGCGATGGCGCCACTGCCGCCGCAGGTCATCGTCATCAACAGCCCGCGGCCGCTCTACGAATGCGTCGCAGCCGACAACGACCGGTATCTCAGCGACACTCCCGAAGGCCGTGCACGCTGGGTGCCGCTGTGGCCTGTGGCATACCCCATCACCGCGCAGGTTCCGGCCTACCCGCCTGGCCAGCTGAATGTCCGGGTCGACAACGGTCATGTCAGTGGAAGTTACCAAAGCGGCGGAGGCAGAGTCCTGGTGCCGACGTATGCCGAATCGGGCGGTGGCACCTGGGTGCGCGACCCCTGCTACGCGCTGCCCCAGGTCGAGGTCTGCGCGCGCCTGCGCGACCAGCGCGATACGCTGCGCCGCCGTTACACCATTGCCCAGCCCTCCGAGCGTACCGTCCTCGGTCGCGAGGAACGCAGCATCGGCGCCCGCCTCTCACAGGATTGCCGCTGAGCCATGATACCGATCAGAACCTCTGCGCTGCCGTGCGCCGCACTCGCCGCTGCGCTGCTCATGACGATGTCGGTCGCACCTGTGCAGGCCCAGACCGGCATGACGATCTACCGCTGTGTCGATCCCAGTGGCGCAGTGACGCTGCAGAACGATGTGCCTTGCCCGAAAGGCAGCCAACAGTCGGTGCGTCAAGTCGGTGCATTGCCCATCCTCCCGGCTCCGCCGCCAGCAGTCATGAAGCCGGTTCCGAAACCCCATGCCGCCGCTGCGCCGCCGCCGCAGGCCGCTGCCCCCGTACCGATGGTGCGCACAGCACCGCCGGTGCTGTTCCAGTGCCGGACCTGGGACGAACGCGAATACTTCGGCGACACCGCCGAGCCGGCGCCGAGCTGCGTGCCGGTGGAATCAGTAGGCATCGACGGCTCATCCCAGCTGGCGGCCGGCAGCACTTGCGAAATGCGCCGGGACGCCTGCACCGCAGTGCCCGCCGAGCAACTGTGCGCGACCTGGAAAAAACGCATGGATGAAGCCGAATTCCGCTGGAAATTCGGCGGCAGTCGCAACGACGAGCGCAAAGCCGAGTTCGACCGTGCGTCGAAAACCTACCGCGAGAGCACCTGCGTCGGCGGTTGATGGTCGTTCAAGCGATCGGCGGCAGATGGGGCTTCAGCGTCAGCTCCAGCCAGTCCAAGAAAGCGCGGACCCGACGCGAGAGATTGCGCCGCTGCGGGTAGAGCAACATGACCGGCATGGGTTCGGCACGGTGCTGGGGCAGCACTTCGATCAACGCGCCGCTGTCGAGCAGGGCGCGCACGCCGCTGGCCGGTGCCTGGGTCACGCCCAGGCCCGCGAGACAGGCCGCCTGATAAGCCTTGGCGTTGTTGACGACCAGCGCACCGGCCATCGGCACATCGCGATAGCGGCCGTCTTCGCCGCGATGTTCCCAGCCGTCCGCAGCGCCGCCGAATGACGTTGCTTAGTGGATCAAACGATGTATGGACAGCTCCTCGAGCGTATGCGAAGTGCCATGCGCCTGCAGATACGCCGGGCTCGCGCAGTTCAGGATTTCGAATGCGCCCAGCGGCCGTGCGACCAGACTGCTGTCGGCGACAACGCCCACCCGGACCATGCAGTCGAAGCCTTCGCGCACCAGATCGACGCGCCGGTCCGCGCTACTCAATTCCAGCGGCAGCTGTGGATGTGCGGCCATGAACGTGGGGGAGCGCTGGGCCGGCGTGCGGTCGCGCTGCCACTCGATGTGGGCGTCAGCGCAGGCTTCCCGGCATTCGTCGAAACGCTCCACATCGCACTGGCAAGCTGGGACCGAGTGGACTTCGATGCCTTGGTCAACAACGCCGGGATGGGCGTCCATGCAGCCTTCGCAGACACTACCGAGGCGCAGTTCGATGCGCTGGCGAACGGCCACCTCAAGGGTCGTTCTTCCTGACCCAGGCGCTGTTGCCGCTGATCGCCGGTGGCGGCCGCATCCTCAACGCCTCCAGCGGCCTGACCCGCTTCACCGTGCCGGGCTATGCCGCGTATGCGGCGATGAAGGGCGCGGTCGAAGTGCTGACGCGCTACCAGACGAAAGAACTCGGCGCACGCCGCATCGCCGTGAACACCCTTGCACCCGGCGCGATCGCCACCGATTTCGGCCACGGCGCGGTGCGCGACAATGCCCAGCTCAACGCTTATCTCGCCGCACAGACCGCGCTTGGCCGGGTGGGCGAAGCCGATGACATCGGCGGCGCGTGGTTTCGACAGACGCTCGCAAGCAGCGCTGTCGGAGTCCGTGGACCCCGCCGCAAGGGCGGTGTCCACGGGGGGCGCAGAGCGACCCGTTCAGTGATGCCCGCTGCTGACCGCGCCGCCCTGCCCATCGGGCAGCAGCACACGCACGTTCTGCATCATGCCCTGATCCTCGTGGTCGAGGATGTGGCAATGCAGTACGTATTCGCCGATGTAGCGCTCGTAGCGCGTGCGCACAAACAGCCTGTAACCGTTCTTGACGAACAGCGTGTCTTTCCAGATGCCTTTCGTCCCTTCGTACTCCGTATCGCCGCTGTCGCGCACGCTCACGTCCACGCCATCCTTGTTGAGGATGCGCGATACCTGGAACGGATTGACGTGGATGTGGAAGGGATGACTGCCCGCCGCCGAGGTCAGCGTCCATTCTTCGACGTTGCCCAGAATCAGATTGCGCACAGCCTCGGGGTCGTTGGGGTCGTAAGACTTGTTGTTGACCATGAATTTTCCGCCGGCGATGTTGAACTCGACCTCCTGCCCGCTGTTGGGTGTCAGTTCGCCGTTGGTGATCGTCGCATGCGGCACGAAGGCGTCCAGCCGCAGGTCGCGTTCGAGATCATTCATCACTTTCTGCTTCACATCGTCCGGCATCCAGCGCCGCGCTGCGAAGATCAGTTGCCGGGTCAGATACGCCGTCGGATCGTTGTCGACCCGCTCGCCGGGCGCTACCGACACCGTGCCCAGCAGTCGGCGGCTTTCGGCTTCGCCGGACACCGAACCGGCGGCCGGGATGCTGCCGTCGATCACGCAGTACTCGCCTGCCACCGGGAACACCATCAGCAGATCGCTGCGATAACCGGGCTGTAGGATGGTCTGGGTCTTGCGGATTGCCTGGCCGTGGGTCAGGCCGTCGCTGGCGATCTCGAACTGGGTCAGCGGCGCGCCCACGCAGTTCTGCGCAATCCACTCCGCGTGTTTGCCGAGGCTGCGCAGCGATGCCGGTCTGGCCGACCTGCGCATCGGGATGAACTGCAGGTTGATCGAATCGCGGATGCCCGCGTGGATGTTGCGCCAGCGCTCGATGCGACCGGCCACCGCGTCCGGAAAGCGCGGCATGATCTCACCGTTGATGCTGGTGTAGCGGCCTGAGGGCCCCCACACGCCGAAGCCGAGCTGGTCGTAGTTTTCGATCGTGCCGATATCGTTCGCGGCACATGCCCAGGTGCCGTCGGGATTCTTCTTGATCGGCGACTTCGGGTCGTCCGGATTCTCGCGGCAGGCGTAGGCCACCTGCTGGAACAGCACCACGCGCTCCTTGAACGCCGTGCCCGAGGAATCGCGCAGCAGCGTGTCGATATCGCCATTCTCGGCAGGCGTCGGCGCTCGCTCGCCGTGGATGATCAGTGCGCCGGCCATGCCGCTGGAGACCTGCAGCGCGGTCGACCCATGCAGATGCGGGTGATACCAGAATGTGCCCGCAGGATGCGTCGCCGGTATGTTGTATTCGTACTCGAAGGCGACCTTGGGGCGGATAGTGATCAACACGTTGTCGCTGTTGCCGCTGGGGCTGACCCACAGTCCGTGCGAGTGCAGATTGGTCGAGTTGAAACAGTGCGGTGTATTGATGTTCGGCGGCTTGCAGCCCGGCTCCGGCGCCAGTTCATTGTTGAGCGTGACCCGGATCGTTTCGCCCGGCCGTGTCCGAAGGGTCGGGGCGACGAACGGCGTAAAGGGATTCGTCGGTGTGCCTTCGGCGACATAGCTGCGCATGCGGACGCGATCGTAACGCTGGGTGGCGGGATTGAAGACCCGGCCATCGGTCAAGCGGATGTTGAACAGCGGATTCTTGTCGGTCGGCGGCGGCGGTGCCGCCGAGAGATGTACGGAACGCAGCATGCGCGGAGCGTCCGGCGACTGGCTGCGCTGCATCGGCACCAGAACCGGATCGGCGACGATGCGATCGGCAGGCGGATCGGCGGAGCGGGAGCCGTCGGCGGCAAATATCGGAGCGGCCGCGCAGGTGGCGGCGAGCACCGCGACAGGCAGCAGCGCGACGGGAAAGCGCATGGAATGTAAACGATGACGCATGACGGATCTCCTTGTCTGAGCGAACAAAACGAACGCGAACGCGCGCCGATGGGGCCGCACTTCCTGAAAAAACTGTGATGCCCCTGATAACGCGAATGACGGGGCTCCCCGCCCCGTGGAGGCACGATACGCGCATTTTCCAAAAGCCGCCGGTTCCGAAAGCCGCCGGGTACCCTGGTGAGCTGCTGAATTCAAGCGGATTCCGACCACACAGTCGCAGTGAATCGCTGTTGCCAAGCCCACGTCACATCACCAGCGCAACCTGCTGCGCGCGATTTCGCGACCGAGGCGATCGTGCAGCGCCTGCGCGTCGGCCGCAGGCAGGAAGCGCAGCCGCAGCGGTTCGGCCATTGCGTTGCCGCCAGCGGTATCCAACAGCAGGGTGGCCATGCCGAGCCGGCGTTCGAGCGGCGATTGCCCGATCCGGATCGCCTGCAGTTTGTCGATTTCGGCGAAGCGCCACTTGCGGTTCCACCAGCCGCTGCGGATTGCGATCAGGGTGTCGTCGATCGCATAGCCGGCATGGCGCGCGTCCTGCCATGAGATGTAAGCCGCCCAAGGCACCCATAGCGCCACCAGCGTCGCGCCGAGCGCGCCGAACTTGTACCAGCCCAGCCAGGCGATCACGGCGGTGATGAGCAGCCTGGGAACGAACAGCCGCCAGACCGTCCACCGATGCAGCGGCTGCCACTCGACGATCGGCCAGCGGATCCGCGGCGCAAGTCGGCGGATCAGTTCGTCGCAGCGTTCTGGCAGTGCGACCGGGGCGATTTCGCGCAGCGAACGCGGCTGGCCGTGCGAACCGTTGTCGAGCACCGCCGTGCCGACTTCAAGCGTGCGGCGGTGGAACAGCCGGTGCAGCATGCCTTCGCGCAGCGTCCACGACTGAATCCGCCGGCGCGGTGTGCTGGTGCGCATGCGGGTGAGCAGACCGCGTTCGAGGGTCAGGCGACGGCCGTGTTCCTCCAGCCGGAAGCCGCTGTATTGCAGCACTGCGATGACCACCGAGAACAACCGGAGCAGGACGATGAATCCGACGATCATGGCCACCACGGTAAACGCTTCATGGCCGCGGCCGTAGGTTTCGACGACCCCGAACATGCCATGCGCCATCGCTCGGAATACGCGTTCAATCAGATCGGGGCTGAACTGCGACAGTGCCGCGAACGCGCCACCGATCACCAGCATGCCGCGATTGGAAATCAGCCCCGCCCGCACGATCTCAGGGAACGGCAGCGTGTGCAGAATTTCGCCCGCGTCCGCCGCCGTATGCTGTGCGGGCGTGCCAGCCGCCGTGGCCGCGCCGCGTCGATGACGCACCAGCGCTTCAAGCGCCAACGCGTCGTCGAGTTTCAACACCCGCATTTCCGCTTCCGGTTTGATCCCGCCAGCCGATTCCAGCCGGACTTCGGCGACGCCGAAGATCCGGTGCAGCAGCGTCTGGTGCAGGCCGACGTTGTGGATCCGTGCGAACGGAATCTGGCGCAGGCTGCGCTGAAACACACCGCTTCGGACCTGCAGGCTGTCGACACCGATCCTGTAGCGATAGGTGTAGTACTGCCAGATCGAGATCGCGGCGATGATGAGGATCGCGACCAGTCCCCACAGATCGTTGCGATCGCCGCGTCCGAACAGAAACAACGCGACGATCGGCACGATGAATTGCTTCAACTGCTGGATCAGCACGAACAGCCACGACATCGGGTGCAGCCGTCTTTCGGGCTGCGCGTCGGCGTCCGTCGTGACAAGGGCTTCAGGCGGGGCTTCAGGCGGGGCTTCAGGCATCGACGTGGTCATCGTCTTCCTGGCGGTCGATGTGACGGCTGAAGTGACTGCGCAGGCGCTCGGCGTCGGCATCGTCCAGCCCGGAGATGCTGACCGCATTCAGCCGGGTGCCGGCGGTATGCAGGATCAGCGTGGCGAGGCTGTGCGCGCGCTCGAGCGGCCCGCGCTTGATGTCCAGATGCTGTACGCGCGAGGTCGGTACCCGCGTTTCCAATTGCCACAGCCGGCCGCGACGCACCGCGAAGCCGTCCGCATCCAGCTTCCAGAAGGTGTAGCGATAGCGTTTGTACGCGACCCAGACCGCGAATCCGAGCGTCGCGACCCATAGCACGGCGATCACCAGCCAAGCGAAAGACTGCCGCAGGTTTTCGTAGAGAATCGCGTTGGCGACGAGCATCGGCGGCACCGCGATCAACAGGGCCACGTACAGGAACACGCGTCGAGCCCGCGCCGGCAGGGGCTGCCAACCGCTGGGCCCCGACCATTCGGGCGCTTCGACAGCCGCTGTCGGAATGGGATTGTCCAGCGTGTCAGGCAAGGGTTCGGTCATGGTGGTCCGGGTATGCGGGTTTACGGTCTGCGGCGTCAAAACCGGGTCGTGTTCGTTCTGCGATGTCATGCGCGGCCTTCCAGATCGCGGTACGGGTTGTGATACGGATTCAACGACGGCTGCAGCGTGTAGCGTTTGTAGGTCCATTGGTACTGCGCTGGCCCACGGCGGGCGATGCGCTCCACTTCCGCGTTCAACGCTGCGGTCGCGACCATCGTATCGCTCGACGCGATCGCCTCGGGCGCCGGCTCGATCCGCAGCGCGAACGTCAGATCGCCGATCCGCTCGCAGTAGGCGAACAACACCGTCGCACCGCTGCGTTCGGCCAACCGCGGCAGCAGGGTCATCGTATACGCAGGCTTGCCGAAGAAAGCCGCGAACTCGCCGTCGCCGCGTTTGGGCTGCTGGTCCGGCAGGATCCCGACCACACCACCATCGCGCAACCGCTTGAACAGCTGGCGGATGCCGGCGGCCTCGGCGCGGATCTGGGTGACGCGGTCGGCCTCGTCGCCACGTACCTGACGCAGGAACGCTTCGCCCAACCTGGAGTCCGGTGGCCGGTACAGGATCGCCAGCGGGCCGTGCGCCGCCAACCACTGGTTCAACAGCTCCCAGTTGCCGTAATGCGGCGCGGCAACGATCACGCCCTTGCCCGATGCGATCGCGGCATCGAACAGATCCACGCCGTGGGTTTCGCGGATCATCCGGAGATTTTCGGCATGTGGGCGGGTCCACAGCCGCAGCGTTTCGAATGCCTGCCGTGCGGTGGTGCGCAGGATCTCGCGCTGCAGGGCCTCGCGCTGCGCGGGCGGCAGTTCCGGATAGGCGAGTTCGAGATTGCGCCCGGTGACCCGGCTCTCGCGTCCATCGCTGCGCCGCCACAGCCAGGCGAGCGCGTCGCCAAGCGCACGCAGCCATGGCCACGGCAGCCGGGCGAACGCGCTGACAAGCAGATACAACAGACGTGCGATGACTTCAGACATGCGGCGAGTCTACTTGTGCAGCCAACCGGACAAGGAGTGGAAGATGTCATCCAGCCGGGCAAGGTCGACTTGCATCGCGAAGGCAGTCCCATGGATGCTGCCGCGTCCCTTCGCCTGTCATCGCAGTCAGACCCCATGCTCGCTCTCATCCAACGCGTCACCGAAGCCAAGGTCGTCGTCGACGGCGTGACCGTGGGCGCCATCGGCTCTGGCCTGCTGGCCCTGGTCGGGGTGGAACCGGGCGACAGCCCAGCCCAGGTGGCCAAACTCGGCAACCGTGTGCTCCGCTACCGGGTGTTCTCCGATACGGCCGGGAAAATGAATCTGTCTTTGGCCGATACCGGTGGCGGTCTGCTCCTCGTCAGCCAGTTCACCCTGGCTGCCGACACTTCATCCGGCCTGCGACCAAGCTTCAGCGCCGCTGCAGCGCCCGCGGATGCCGCACGCATTTTCGAAGAACTGGTGGCTTACTGCCGCCAAAAGCACGCCAACGCCGTTGAAACTGGGACATTCGGCGCGCAGATGACGGTCAGTCTGGTCAACGACGGCCCGGTCACGTTCCTGCTTCGGGCCTGAACGCGGTGGTCGGGTCGACTTGCGAGGCTTGAATGCGCTCTTGCAGCGCACCACATCGTCCCGGCACAGCCTCTTTTATCCCAGTCGCGCGCTCTGCCGACCGAAGGCTTCCGATCACATCAAGCGCCGATTCCGCCCGCTCCGGCGCCCAGACCCCGCTCCGGGGCTGTTATAATTACGGGTTCACTTTCCTACGGTGGCGCTCATGGCCAACGAACGTCAGGCTCCGCAGTCCGACATCAAGCAACTGATCAGCAAGGGCCTGGAGCAGGGCTATTTGACCTATGCCGAGGTCAACGATCACCTGCCCGACGATCTTGTCGATCCCGAGCAGATCGAAGACATCATCGGCATGATCAACGGCATGGGCATCGAGGTCCATGAAGTTGCGCCCGATGTCGATACCCTCCTGCTCGCCGACGGTGCCACCGGCGGCCGCGAAGTCGACGATACCGCCGCCGAAGAGGCCGCGGCCACGCTGACCGCGCTCGATGGCGAAGGCGGCCGCACCACCGACCCCGTGCGCATGTACATGCGCGAGATGGGCAC
>JANLSB010000830.1:0-2405 GCA_031362125.1 Lysobacterales bacterium
CCGCCCCGGCACCGACGGCTACCCCAACGACGACAACGGCTTCGACACCGACAGCCGTCGCTGCGCCAACAACGGCCCCAACACCAGCGGCGGCACCAACGCCAACAACCGCCCCGACACCGACAGCCGCTGTAACGCCAACGACGGCCCCAACACCAGCGGTAGCCCCAACACCAATACCCGCTCCGACACCGACTGCCGCTGTAACGCCAACGACGGCTCCAACACCAGCGGTCGCCCCGACGCCAACAACCGCCCCGACACCGACAGCTGCTGTAGCGCCAACGACGGTTCCGGCACAGACGGCCACCGTAGCGCCGACGACCGCCTCGGCACCGATCGTTGCGCCAACGCTGACAACTGCTCCAACACCGGCAACGGCCACGGCATCTACGGCCGCCCCAACGCCCACAACGTCTCCGACACCGACAGCTGGAACGCCAGCGACTACGCCGACCGCACCGGGCAGTACACCGCTGCTCAACGACACGAGGAATCCGAACAACGCGTTGTTCAATACCGCATTGCAGGGTGTCAGTGCGCTCGATCCGGCAAAGGTCGCGTTGAACAGGAACGAGCAGGTCAATGTCGCCGGTGCGCTGACGGCAAACATGACCAACAGCCCGGGCTTCGACCGTGCGAATCCGAATCCGTCGAACATCTCGATCGCAGCCAACCAGACTGGCGACCGTGTCTTCGCCATCAACAGTCAAAATCCGAGCGCGCCGAACGCGGTCTACACCAGCGTGGATATCAACCAGGCGCGCACACAGCCGCTCGAAGTCAGCTCAGCGCAAGCGTTGCCGCCGCCGCAACCGGCACCGCAGCCTCCGCCCCTGCAGCAAACACCGGCGCCGGTACAGATCGAGAGCAGCTCCCCGTCTCGCGGCATCAATTGAGCGGTCGTAACGCACCGCAGGACGCGGGCGGTGTCACTTGGGTTC
Source organism: Lysobacterales bacterium (assembly GCA_031362125.1). Taxonomy (GTDB): domain Bacteria; phylum Pseudomonadota; class Gammaproteobacteria; order Xanthomonadales; family Xanthomonadaceae; genus Lysobacter_I. The sequence continues at coordinate 945 of JANLSB010000830.1, forward strand.
GACCACCGCGATCGACTCGACGTGCGCGGTGTGCGGGAACATGTCCATCGCCCCCGACGCCTTCTACTTCCAGCCGCGCTCGTTGACCAGATAGCCAGCATCGCGCGCCAGCGAGCCCGGATGGCAGCTGACGTAGACGATGCGTTTCAGACCTTTGAGCGGCAGTTGCTTGAGTACCGCATCCGCACCCGAACGCGGCGGATCGAGCAGGAGTTTGTCGAAACCCGCGCGCATCCACGGCAGCCCCGACAGGTCCTGCGCCAGATCGGCAGCGTGGAACTGCACATTGGTCAGCGCGTTGCGGGTGGCGTTCTCGCGCGCCCGCGCCACCAGCCCGGCTTCGCCTTCCACACCGACGACTTCGCGCGCGATGCGCGCAATCGGCAGGGTGAAATTGCCGAGTCCGCAGAACAGATCCAGCACCCGGTCGTCAGACTGCAGGTCGAGCAGTTCCAGCGTTTTCGCGATCATGCGCTGATTCAGGCCTGCGTTGACCTGGATGAAATCCAGCGGCCTGAACTCGAGTTCGATGTCCCACTGCGGCAGCGCGAACGACAGCGGCACAGTCTCCGGCCACAGCGCATGCACCGAATCGATGCCGCCAGGCTGCAGGAAGACAGCGAAATCATGCGCATGCGAAAAAGCAACGAGCGCATCGCAATCGCGATCGCTCAACGGCTGCAGATGACGGAACACCAGCGCGACCGTCGTGTCGCTGGCGATGAATTCGATCTGCGGAATATCGCGGCGACCATCCATCGCATCGACCAGCGCGGAAATCGCCCCGAGCTTTTCGCCAATCTGCGGAATCACCGTGTAACAGATCGAAAGGTCGGCGACGAAACGCGGATCGGTTTCGCGGAACCCCACCAAGGTCTTGTCCTTTTTCTCGACCCGGCGCACCGACAGCCGGCCCTTGCGGCGATAGCCCCACGCCGCGTCGGTCAATGGCGGCAACAGCGCGCCCGGCTGCACGTGACCGATGCGCTGCAGGTTGTCGATCAGCACCTGCTGCTTCGACAGGATCTGTTTGTCTTCGGCCAGATGCTGCAGCACGCAGCCACCGCAGATGCCGAAATGCGGGCAGCGCGGCTCGACGCGGTCCGTCGATGCGGACAACACTTCCACCGTGGCGGCTTCATCGAAATGACGCGACTTCGCGGTCTGCTTCGCCATCACCCGTTCGCCGGGCAGCGCACCGGAGACGAACACGGTCTTGCCTGCATGCGCGTCGCCATCGGGCCGGCGTGCGACGCCGCGGCCGTCGTGACCGAGAGAAACGATATCGAGTGCGAACGGGGTCTGGTCGATGCGGGCCACGGAGTTCTTGAGAAGAAAGATAGGCCCGCGATTGTCTCATGTCGCCGGAACACGTCTTCCAAAAACCAACAACGCCCGCAGAAGCGGGCGTCTTGATCGCGGCATCCATCACGACATCGAAGATCCCTCCCCCCGCCTTCG
>JANLSB010000851.1:0-3778 GCA_031362125.1 Lysobacterales bacterium
TAGCGCCGCAATGCCTCCGCGTGAAAGGCTTGGTAAGCCTCTGCGTTGCTTTCGTTCAGGCTATGGGAAGCATCACTCATACAGAAACTCCTATGCCACAAACACGCCTCAATCCGTCTCTGAATCTAGCGAAGCTGGGCGATTGATTGTCTTCCACATCCATCCGAGGCCCAATCTTTTCAGCCCAGTCGTGCTTCAACTGGCCAGATAGCCAAAACCCAGTCTTTCTGACCTCTTTCAACCCGCCGGGATGTACCGCATCTGCCAGCAACTCCCACGTGCCACAGACGCTGTCCTGAGTGTATCTTTTCAACACATCTTTTTTTGCACGGGGATACGCGTCGAACAGTGCCTTTCTGTCGCCCAGAAACCATGCTTCCATTTCTTCTATCGCAAGGCGGAACAATGTGTTGGGGGCCGGATCGCACTGCTTCAAAACAGCGTTCAACTCTGCGAGAAATTCTTTGCAATTTCTCCGGTCGCTATCGCATACGATAACAACTGCATCCATCCCCGGGGTTTTGCCATAACCGCTCAACAGCCTATGCAATTGCTCCAGTAAAATTCGTTTTGCCGGGTCAGCGCTTGACGACAGACCGGGTGGAACCCGCCCAATGCCTTTATACGGTTTGATACGCCACGAATGCGGCTCTCCTTGGCGGCCAATAATTTTCGGCAATAAAAGCTCGATCAGCTTTGCGCCGGACGAATCTTCAACGAGTACTTCGATGTGCATGCACTACCTCGAATCCAGGTAGTCGCTGTACCAAAGCCCGCCTAGCGGCAACCCCTCTTCGACAAGATTTCGTACCAAGTCAATATCGGATACTCGAGTGATCATCGAGAAACCATCTTCACCTTTTTCGAGTATCCAAACTTCATTCGGCGAAAGAGCATCGACAAAATAAGGCTGATGCGTTGTCACAAAAACTTGAGGTGCATTCTCTTTACCGGTTGCATGCGCGCGCAGCTCTTGTGCAAGCGATTCAAGAAGGCGGTGATACAGTCCATTTTCCGGCTCTTCGATACAGATAAACGGTGGCGGTTCCGGGTCTTCCATTAAAAGAAGATAAGCGAACATCTTTAGCGTGCCGTCCGACATCTGGCCAGCATAAAAAGGGTCCGAAAACGCACCGTCGTTAAAGCGCAATAAAATGCGTTTGTCGTCCGTTTCTCTCGCTTCTATTTTACGGACGCCGGGAATCTTGGCTGCAATTCGATCAAGGATGAGTTGAAAACGATCTTTATGGTCACGTTGCATGTACTGAACAACATTTCCGATGTTGTCGCCGGATGTATTCAGGTGACGCTGTGCGCCGGACGCAGGAATGGTTCGCGCAGCGTCTGGATGAAAATAGGAGAGATACCAGCCTTTGAGGAAATCCCGGAAACGCTTGATTCTCGGATGCTCTTTCAATGTCCCAAGCGTGGCGATGCCCAGCTGCCGCAAGTCTGTTAACTCCACATCTTCCTGCGCAGGATCTTCGCCGCCACCTTCAGACGCCAGTGCTTCCTCGCCTGCCCAGACCTGCCCTTTTCCATACTCGAGACGGAGGAACGGATATGGACGGCCCTTAGTTTGGCTGCGACGACGCTGTTTAAGCGCTTCAGATTTTACGAACGGGCGGCCTCCATCGTCGATATCGATGGCCAGTTCGTATGTGATCGGCCGTTCGTTGCTGGATTCCCGGTAATACACCTCGAATTGAATCGGCTCATTCGTCCCTAGCGAACGCATCCGCTCGAACCCTCCGCGCTGCTTAGCATCGCAGGCCGTTTCTACATCTGTGGCAAGACAGTCGGCGAGGAAACCAAATGCATCGAACAGCGTGGTCTTACCGACCCCATTCTTACCAATCACTACAGTGAATGGTGTCAGCGCTTGCTTGTCGCGCTGTGCAGTCAAACGGCCCAACGTGATATCGCGTAAAGCGCGATAGTTACGAACGCGAAAGCCTTCGATCAGTGCCATGGCATTATCTCTGAGTGGTCGCCTAGCTCGTTCGGCCAGCGCCTATCCACGCGCCTTCAGCCGCTCCAGCACGCCGTCCAGCGTGTCCAGATCGGTGTAATGGATCACCAGCCGGCCCTTGCCGCCGCGGCCGTGCAGGACATTGACCTTGGTGCCCAGCGATTCGGACAGGTCGCGCTCCAGCGCGACGATATCGGCCTGCGGTTTGGCCTTGGCGCCGTTGCTGGTTTTGGTCTTGTTGCCGTTGGGCACCTGGCCGGCGCTGTACTGCTGCACGCGGTGTTCGACTTCGCGCACCGACCAGCCCAGTTCGGCGGCCTGGCGCGCCAGTGCGATCGCGGCGGGCGGCGCCAGCGACAACAGCGCGCGGGCGTGGCCCATTTCCAGTGCGCGGGTTTCCACCAGGGTGCGGATGTCGGCAGGCAATTCCAGCAGACGCAGCATATTGGAGACCGCCGCGCGCGAGCGGCCGACGGCTTCGGCGGCCTGCGCGTGGGTGAGGTCGAATTCGTCGATCAAGCGCTGCAGCGCCTGCGCTTCTTCCAGCGGGTTGAGGTCTTCGCGCTGGATGTTCTCGATCAGCGCCATCGCGACCACGGTGCGGTCGTCGACGACACGGATGACGACCGGCAGTTCGGTCAGCCCGGCCTGCTTCGAGGCGCGCCAGCGACGTTCGCCGGCGATGATCTCGTAGATCTTGCCGCCTTTCTCTTTGGCGATCTCGCGCACGACGACCGGCTGGATCACGCCCTGCGCCTTGATCGACACGGCCAGTTCGGTGAGCTTGCCCGGGTCCATCGCGCGGCGCGGCTGGTACTTGCCCGGCGTCAGCGCGTCGATCGGCAGCATGCGCAGGGTGTCGGCGGGCGTGGCTTCCAGCGCTGGCGCTGCAGCGGCGGCCCTGGGGCCGAGCAGGGCTTCCAGGCCGCGGCCGAGGCCACGCGGCTTTTTCGCAACAGTCATGCACGCGTCTCCGAAGGGGTGGTGCGCGTCCCGCCGGAGCCGGCCTGCTGCGCGCGTTCGCGCTGGTGGCGAATGACTTCGCCGGCCAGTCCGAGATAAGCGATGGCCCCGCGCGAGCCCTTGTCGTAACCGACGATGCTCAGGCCGTGGCTGGGCGCCTCGGCCAGACGCACGTTGCGCGGGATGATGGTGCGGAAGACCTTGTCGCCGAAGTGCGCGGTGAGGTCGGCCGAGACCGCGTTGGCGAGGTTGTTGCGCACGTCGAACATCGTGCGCAGCACGCCTTCGATTTCCAGCGACGGGTTGAGCTTGGCCTTGAGCGCGTCGATGGTCTGCAGCAGCGCGCTCAGGCCTTCCAGCGCGTAGTACTCGCACTGCATCGGCACCAGGATCGAATCTGCGGCGGTCAGTGCGTTCAGCGTCAGCAGCGACAGCGCCGGCGGGCAGTCGATCAGGATGAAGTCGTAGCGCTCGCGCAGCGGCTCCAGCGCGCGGCGCAGGCGCTGTTCGCGGCCGGGCTCGTCCATCAGCTCGATCTCGGCCGCGGTCAGGTCGCTGTTGCCGGGCATCAGGTCGAAGCCTTCGGGCGTGCGCACGATCACATCGGCGGCGTGCATTTCTTCCAGCATCACATCGCAGGTGGAGCCTGCCAGCTCGCGCTTGTCGATGCCGCTGCCCATCGTGGCGTTGCCTTGGGCGTCCAGGTCAACCAGCAGCACGCGCATAGGTGCCTGCGCGAGCGCGGCGGCCAGATTGACCGAGGTGGTGGTCTTGCCGACGCCGCCTTTCTGATTCGCGATGGCGATGATGCGGGCCATGGTGGGGTCCGGAAGTCTCGGGTGG
>JANLSB010000709.1:0-3887 GCA_031362125.1 Lysobacterales bacterium
GCGCACGTCGAGACCACCGGCTGCAAACATCGCCCGCGATTCGTTGTAGAGCGCGACCAGATCCGCGCTGCGCGATTCAGGGCCGTCGAAATGCGGCAGACCTTTCGGCACCGCAACGCCCTTGCTCGGAAAAATGCGACCGCGCTCGGACAGCAGTCGATCTTCACCCCACCATGCGAACGGGCGGTGCTCGACCACGCGCACCACCAGCACATCGGGCCATTGCTTGCGTACTTCGGCGCGCTCGACCCATGGCAGCTTGGCCACCGCTTGCTGCGCGTCCGCCAGCCGTACCGCGAAGAAGCCGCGCTGCGCATGCGGCAGCACAGTCGCACGCAGCGACGCGGGATCGACGCGCTCAAGATCGCCAATGACACGTAAAGTGCGCAGCGGCCATCGCTCGGCGCCGACCCATCCTTGGATGACCGCCGCCACAGGCAGGATCACCAGCGCCAGCGCCAGCAGCCATGCGGCCAGTCGCAGAAAGGCATTCATGGTGTACCCGCCTTCGGCATCGGCGTTTCCGGCACCGATGCTTCCAGCATCGATGTTTCCAGGATCAGCCAGCACAAGGTCTCGAAGTCGATACCGATCTGACGTGCCGCCTTCGGTACCAGCGAATGACTGGTCATGCCCGGCGCGGTGTTCACTTCGAGCAGATGGAACTTGCCGCTGTTTCGGTCACGCATCACGTCGACTCGCGACCAGCCGTGACAGCCGACGGCCTCGAATGCGGCCAGCGCTAGCGCGCGGATCTCGTTTTCGGCCTCACCTTCGAGCCCAGGGCACAGATACTGCGTGTCTTCGGCGATGTACTTGGCGTAATAGTCGTACCACTGGCCTTTCGGCACGATCCGGATCGACGGCAGCGCGAGTTCCCCAAGAATGCCAACCGTGAGTTCGTCGCCCTCGATCAACTGTTCCATCAGCATTTCGCCTGGATATTGCGCGGCCAGCGCGACTGCGGCATCGAGATCGGCATCGTTGTACACCCGCGAGACGCCCACACTGGATCCTTCACAGGACGGTTTTAGGATCACCGGCAAACCCAGATCGCGCACGGCGTCATGGACGTTATCGCCTTTGTTGAGCCGTACGTAGCGCGGCGTAGGCAATCCGATCGACAACCAAACCTGCTTGCTGCGGATCTTGTCCATCGCCAACGCCGAGCCGAGCACGTCCGAGCCGGTATACGGCACGCCCAGCGCTTCGAGCAGACCCTGCAGCACTCCATCTTCGCCGCCGCCCTTGTTGCCATGAAGGATGTTGAAGACGCGGTCGAACCCCGCTCCCGGCGAACGCTGCGCCAGCAATGCTTCGATCAAGGCCGGAATGCCGTCGATCGCGTGCGCATCTACGCCGCGCGCGCGCAGCGCGTCCAGCACGTTGCGACCGGACTCGAGCGACACCTCGCGTTCGGCGCTGGTACCACCCATCAGCACGGCGACACGTCCGAACACTGCGGGATCCATAAAGCGCGGTTTGAGGATGGCGGCACTCACGACTTTGCATCCTCGGAAACCTTGTTCGCGAATCCATGCGTTGATATCTGCTGTGCAGCGGCACCGATATCGCCCGCGCCCATCATCAGCAGCAGGTCACCGTCGCGAAGCACGTCGGGCAGCACCGCCGACAGCTCGCCCGCGCTGCCAACCACGACCGGGTCGATGCGACCGCGCGCACGAATGAACGCGCCAGCGATTTCGCATCGGCACCGGCGATCGGCGCCTCGCCCGCGGGATAGACTTCGGTCAGCACCAGCGCATCGACATTCGACAGCACCGCGGCGAAGTCGTCGAACAGATCGCGGGTGCGGCTGTAGCGATGCGGCTGGAACGCGACCACAAGCCTGCGCTCCGGCCAACCGCCGCGCGCGGCTTCGAACACCGCTTGTAGTTCTTTCGGGTGATGACCGTAGTCGTCGACCAGCAGCACCTTCGCGCCCTGTGCGGTGGCGAACTCACCGAGCAGGTTGAAGCGCCGGCCGATACCGGCGAACTTCTCGAGCGCGCGCGCGATCGCTTCCGGCGCGACGCCCAATTGCCAGCCGATCGTCGCCGCGGCAAGCGCGTTCTGCACGTTGTGGCGTCCGGGCAGGGCAAGCGTCGTCGGCGTGCGGGTTCCGTCGGGCAGGCACAGCATGAACCGCATCGCACCGCCGTTCTGTTCGACATCCTCGGCGCGCACGTCGGCGTGTGCTGCGAAGCCATAGCTGATGACGTGACGCGGCATGTCGGCGGCGAGCGCAGCCACTTCCGGATCGTCGATGCACAGCACCGCAAGGCCGTAGAACGGCAGCCGATGCAGGAATTCCGAGAACGCCGCCTGCACGCGAGCGAAGTCGCCGCCGTAGTTTTCGAGGTGATCGGCATCGATGTTGGTGACGACCGCGATCAACGGATTCAGACGCAGGAAACTGCCGTCGCTCTCGTCGGCCTCGGCCGCGAGCCATTCGCCGCTGCCCAAGCGCGCATTCGCGCCTGCGGCGAGCAGCTGGCCGCCGATGACGAAGGTCGGATCGAGCCCGCCTTCGCCCAGCACGCTGGCGGTGAGCGAAGTGGTGGTGGTCTTGCCGTGAGTGCCGGCGATGGCAATCCCGCGACGGAAACGCATCAGCTCGGCCAGCATTTCCGCGCGCGGCACGACCGGAATGCGCTGCGCACGCGCTTCCATCCACTCGGCGTTGTCGCGCTTGATCGCGCTGGATACCACCACGCAGTCGGCGCCGAGCACGTTGGCGGCGGCGTGGCCGCGACATACGGTGGCGCCGAGCGATGCGAGGCGACGCGTCACTGCATTGTCGGCGTTGTCGGAACCAGAAACCTGATAGCCGAGCGTACACAGCACTTCGGCGATACCGCTCATGCCGGCGCCGCCGATACCGACGAAATGCACGCGCGGAAAGGCTTTCGAGAGATCTTTGGTATCGAGCAGACGGCGGATCATGCGCGGGGCTCCTGTTGCGTGCCGACGCGCTGCGCGCCGAATCGGAGCACGGCGTCGGCGACGCGGTCGGCCGCATCGGGTTTGGCGAGCGAACGCGCAGCTTCCGCCATCGAAAGACGATTCGCAGCGTCGCCTGCCAATTCGCGCAATGTCGCAGTCAGACGATCCGCAAGCGTGTCGTCCTGTTTCAACAGCACCGCTGCGCCGCGCTCCATGAGATACAGCCCGTTCTTGGTCTGGTGGTCGTCGACCGCCGTCGGCAGCGGCACCAGCACGCTGGCGACACCGGCCGCGCAGATCTCGGCAAGTGTCAAGGCACCGGCGCGGCAGACGACGATATCGGCCCAGGCATACGCCGCCGCCATGTCAGCAATGAACGGTTCGACCGATGCGACGACACCCGCATCGGCATAAGCACGTTCGGCGTCTACGCGCATCTTCTCGCCGGACTGGTGGCGCACGTCGCAATCGAAACCCTGCAATTGCGACAGCGCCTTCGGCAACGCGAGATTGAGCGCACGCGCGCCCTGACTGCCGCCGAGCACCAGCACGTGCAGTCGCGGCGACGCGACGGAGAAGCGCTGAGACGGCGGTGCGATCCCGGAAATGACGCTGCGCACCGGATTGCCGACCACGGTTTCCCTGCCTGGAAAAGCATCCGGAAAGCCGGTCAACACGCGGCGTGCGAACTTCGCCAACACGCGATTGGTCATGCCGGGTGCACGATTCTGCTCGTGCACCAGCAGCGGAATGCCCGCGATCACCGCAGCGATTCCGCCGGGGCCGGCCGCAAAACCGCCGAAGCTCACGACTGCGCGAGGGCGATGCTTGCGCAGCACCCTGGCGGCGGCGCGGATCGCCGACAGCACGCGCAGCGGTGCGCGCAGCAGGGTGACGAAGCCCTTGCTGCGCAGACCGGAGATCGCGATGGCCTCGATGGC
>JANLSB010000008.1:0-2447 GCA_031362125.1 Lysobacterales bacterium
CGAAGCTGTCGGCCAGCACGATCTGCGGCGAGGCCTGGCCGTCGATCTTCAGTGCGATCGCCGCGATGGCAAGCAGGCGGTCGTGGCGCAGATCGAGGCCGCTGGTTTCGACGTCGACGACGACCCAGCGGCTGGCGTTTGGCGCGAGCTCGCCCTCCGAGCCCACCCAGCGCCGCCAAAAGCTCATCGAACGTAGTCCATCTGGATGCGTTGCTGCAGCCGCCGCGCGATGCGCAGGCTCTCCTTGAGCACGCGCCGGTCGATGTCGTTCAATGCCGCGACGTCGACCAGGTTCGGGTTGCCGTCGCTGGGATCGACCGCCTCGCGGCGCTCGCGCGAGAGTTGCACCTGCAGGCGTTGCATCTGCAGGTACTCGAAGCCTTCGACCCAGGCCTCGGCCTCCTGGGCTGCGGCACCCAGGGCCTGAGCCATCGCAGCGAAACGCGCCCGCGTCGAGGTGGCCGGCAGGCCGTGCGCCAGCGCGTACAGGCGCGCGGCATCGACGTAGATGGCCGTGCCATGCAGCTTGAGATCGACCACCTCCTGCTCACCCTGCGCGCGAGCATCGATGGCGCCGCGCCAGTTCAGTGCCGGGCTGTTGCGCAGCGCGTTCTCGGCCATCTGCTTCATGAAACGCGGGTTGCGGCCGGCCTGCTGCGTCACCAGATCGCGCAGCGGCTGGGCGAGTGCAGCGGCACCGGCGAGCGGGCGCAGATCCTGCGGTGCGTACTGCGCCAACGGCGCGGACGGCGCGGCGACCGCCTTCGCGAAGACGGAACGGTCGACCCGGATCGCATTCGTCTCTGTCGTGACGGACCGCATCCCGGCGAGCGAGTTGAAGGTGACCGATGCAAAACGGCCGTTGAAGGTTCCCAACTCCGAGCCGAAGGCGTCGAAGCTCAGACTGGAGCCGCTGGTGACCATATCCGCGATCGCCATCACGCTGCCATTGCCGTTGCCGAATCCGTTGAACGTGCCTGGCGCGCCGCCGATGAACAGATTGTTGCGCGTCAGCAGCCGGCTCACCGGCACGCCGGCATAGATGCCGAACGCATCGCCCGCCTTGACCACCGTGTTGTGCAGCAACACGTCGCCGCTGCTGCCTCGATACAGCTTGAACGCGACATGCGGCACGTTGTACGCGGTATTGCGGATGAAATAGGTCGGCCCACCGAGGCCCGGCTGCGACGAGAAGGCAACGAAGGCATTGGTCACCCGGTTGCGCATGATCCTGCAGTTGTGGAAGCAGAAATCCGCTTCGATCGCATCGTCCGCCGCTTCGCCGAGCTCGTTGTTGGTGATGTCGATGCTGAATTGATCCCGCGCCTCGCTGTCTTCCACCAATGAGATGTTGTCGCGAAAGCCGCTGACGCGATTGTGGATGATGACGTGGCCGGGACCGGTGACCAGAATGCCCTCGCCACGGTTGTTGCCGTTGGTGCCGAAGGACGATTCCGCCCAGGGTGTGGTGCCCACCACGATGTTGTCGGCGATGTAGGCGTTCTCCGGACGCGAATAGCCGACGATGCCATCGCCGTTGAACGCGGTGGCGCTGGCATTGACCGTGCAGCGGGTGATGCTGATGTTGTCGGAACCGTTGAAGCGGATGCGGCCGTTGACGGTGAGCGCATCAAGCTGGACGTGGCTGCGGAGGAACAGTCCGACTTCGCCGTTGATCACTGCGCCGGGTTGGCCACGGATCACGATCGGTCGAGCGGCCGTGCCGTCGCGGCCGAAACTGAACCCCTGATACGTCCCTGGCCCGAGCAGCAGGATATCGCCCGGCTGCGCGTTGCCCGCGACGATGGAGAGATCTCCCGGCGTCACCGGGCGAACCACCGGATCGGCGGCTGGCGCAGGCACCGCGCGCGTACGGACATTCAGGCCGCGTGTCTCCTGTCCGCCATCGGGATCCAGCAGCGACAGTTCGATGTCGTAGGTGGTCGCGGGCGCAAGATCGAAAATGCTGCCCGAATGTCGATTCGCCCAAGAGAAACCCTGATTGGTTCCGGCCGGAATTCTCCGCAGCGGCATCGCATCCCGCCACTGCGTCTGACCCGCTGGGCGATACCGTACGGAGACCACGCCATCCAGATCGGCATCGCCGCCGATTGCCCATTCGAGGGTGATCGCCTGCAGCGTCGGGAACGGCGCGGTGAGTGCGCCCGGGGTTGTCGCATTCTGCGCGCTCGCGGCGAGCGGGAACAGGACGCACAGCAATGCGGGCAGGACGATGGCGGCGCGGGAAACGGCAATCCTGAACATGATGGGATCTCCGGAATCGACGATACTCCTGCCGGAACACTAGCAAATCATCGACGGCACGGAACATCGCCGACACCCGACGACGGATCATATTCAGGTGTCCGGCGTTCAGGCGTCCGACTTTCAGGCATCCAGCTCACGCAACACCAGCGACGGCGGCGCATCCAGCACGCGGCGGGTCG
>JANLSB010000047.1:0-4221 GCA_031362125.1 Lysobacterales bacterium
GGGCGAGGATAGTCCGACAGGCTGCTAGGGATAGCTGTTGCCCTGTCCATCGCTGGTTGTGCGACGGTGCCTGTGAAACCCAACATCGAGTGCAGGGCGGACTCGAATTCGTGCGAGGTTGACGGCGCTTTTTCCGCGGTATTCAAGAGAGCTGGCCAATACTCGCTGCTTCAGGCGTTAGCCGAGTCGACGGTGACATTGGATGCTGCCTCCATCAGTCTTGAAATCTCCTCGACGGCGGCCATCCCGGCGACTGGCCTGGTCGACATTGACCTCATCGACTCCACTGATGGATCTGTGCAGGCGTCCGGAACTTTCGCATGGATCAAGTCCGGAAACGATCTTGTGCTTGCGAATCCGAATGCAATCAACAACTGGGCTTTGACCAATGGCGGAACCGCCGACGCCATGACATATGTATTGCATCCCTTCGTTATCACCCCGGTGTCTGGTGTGAATTCGATGACTGTAAGTGCGCAGGTCGACGGTGTCACAACCACATCGGCATCTACTAGTTGGCTTTCTTACCGGGGAAGCACTTGCCGCGGTTGTCAGCAGCAATAAACGCATGAACAGGGCCAGCGCCGATGATGCTGGCCCTGTTTTCCGGCATCTCGCCAAATGTTTCGCGAGGTGCATGTAGTGGCCAGCGCGCCAGCACTGCAGCGCGAATACCGGCGACATCCAGTCCAGCTTCCGCCAATAGATCCTCGCGGCTGGCATGGTGCTGGAATTCGTCCGGCAGACCAAGATGCAGGATCGGCATCGCGATATTCGCGTCCGCCAGCAGCTCGGCCACGCCCGAGCCCGCGCCGCCGGCGACGACGTTGTCTTCCAGCGTGACGAAGCCGTCGTGGGTGTTTGCCAGTTCAAGGATCAGCGCGCGGTCGAGCGGGCGTACGAAGCGCATATTGACCACAGTGAGGCCGAGTTCTTCGCCAACCTTTTCCGCTGCCGGCACGATCGCGCCGAACGCAAGCAGGGCGATGCGGGTGCCAGTGCGGCGGACATCTGCTTTGCCGATTGCCAGTGCGTCGAGCGTTGGCTCGATGGCGGCACCGGGCCCAGTCCCGCGCGGGTAGCGCACCGCTGCCGGGCCGGCGTACCTGTGGCCGGTGCTCAGCATCTGCCGGCACTCGTTTTCATCGGCGGGCGCCATGACCACCATGTTCGGCACGCAGCGCAGGTAGCTCAGGTCGAGATTGCCGGCGTGGGTGGCGCCGTCCGGGCCGACCACGCCGCCGCGGTCGATCGCGAACAGCACATCGAGATTCTGGATCGCGACATCGTGCACCAGCTGGTCGTAGCCGCGCTGCAGAAAGGTCGAGTAGATTGCGACCACCGGTTTCGCGCCTTCGCAGGCCATGCCCGCAGCCAAGGTCACTGCGTGCTGCTCGGCGATGGCGACATCGAAATAGCGGTCCGGATATTCCCTGCTGAAACGTACCAGACCCGAGCCTTCGCGCATCGCAGGTGTGATCGCAAGCAGTGAATCGTCCGCGGCAGACATGTCGCAGAGCCAGTCGCTGAAGATGTCGGTATACGTCGGTTTTTTTGCCCCGGCTTTGGTAATCAATCCTTTTTCCGGGTCGAAAGGCGAGACCGCGTGATAGCCGATCTGGTCGCCCTCGGCGAGGTCGTAGCCTTTGCCTTTGGTGGTCATCACGTGCAGCAGCTGCGGACCCTTCATGGTCTTCAGTGTCTTCAGCGCCGCGACCAGCGATTTGATGTCGTGACCGTCGATCGGGCCGGTGTAATGGAAGCCCATTTCCTCGAACAGCGTAGAAGGCACGAACATGCCTTTCCAGTGTTCTTCCCAGCGACGCACGAAGCGTGCGGTGCTGCTGGTGCGTTTGTCGCCGAGCAGTTTTTTGCCGCCTTCGCGGAGCGCGTTGAGCGTGCGGCTTCCGGTCATGCGGCCGAGCATCTTCGTGAGCCCGCCCACGTTTTCGCTGATCGACATCTGATTGTCGTTGAGAATCACCAGCAGATTGGGCTCGGAATCCATGCCGCCGGCATGATTCAACGCTTCGTAGACCATGCCTGCGGTCATCGCGCCATCGCCGATCACCGCGACCACGCGCCGGTCGCTGCCCATGTGCGCTGCGGCGACGGCCATGCCCAGCGCGGCCGACACCGAGGTCGACGAATGGCCGACGCCGAAGGTGTCGTATTCGCTTTCCTCGCGTTTTGGAAACGGCGCCACGCCATCCTTCTGCTTGACTGTGTGGATGCTGTCGCGGCGGCCGGTCAGGATCTTGTGCGGATAGGTCTGGTGGCCGACATCCCAGACGATGCGGTCATTTGGAGTGTCGTAGAGATAGTGCAGGGCGACGGTGAGTTCGATCACGCCCAGGCCGGCGCCGAAGTGGCCGCCGCTCTTGCCGACCGATTCGATCAGATAGGCGCGCAGCTCATCGGCGATGGCGGGCAGTTCGTCTTCGCCGAACTGGCGCAGATCAGCCGGAAACTGGATGCGGGAGAGACGCGGATACCGCGCGCCGTCGATCGGAGAGGGGGGGGCGGGAGCGACCATCCGCGTATTGTCCTCCGTTCCGCCGCAGTGCGGCAAGAAAACCGAGTGGTACGGTTCAGCGGCCGCGCAATCGATCCAGCAGGCCACCCGATTTGCCGGCCTCCGATGGCGGAATGCTGCCGCCGACCTGTTCGGCGAAGCCGGTAGCGAGGTTGGCGTTGATGAAGTCGACCACGTCTGCCGCTGGCACGCTGCTGGAGACAGCAATTTCGGCGATGGTCGACGGGCCTTTCATCATTGCGGTGGCGATCCGGAAATGGCGCGGGTATTCGCGTTCGGTTTCAGGCCACTTGCTCAATACGAAGCGGCCTTCCGGGCTGTAGCCCGGTAGTAGCTTGCCTTCTCCGGAGAGCAGGCCTCCCAGCCACTGCAGGCGCGACAGCGGTAGCGGCGCGCCGAGTTTGGCGACGACGGTTTGCCAGGCGCGGTCATCAAGTTGCTCGAAATCGCGCAGACCCACATTGGCGACGAAGTATTCGGCCAGAGGTTTGAGCGTCGATGGGCCATGGTACTGACGCTGGGTGAAGTCGATGAATATCTCGGGTCCATTGCCGCCCTGGTAGCGTGCGCGGCCGGTCAACGCCCCAGGACGCAGCCAGTGCATGAACGCGGTGTTGCGGATGGCCTGGGTGGCCGGTTCTTCGATGGGTGCGGGTGTGACGGCGATCGGAGCGGTCGCAGGCGCGATCGCTTGCGGTGGCGTGATCGGAGCCGATGCAGCCACGGTGGGTTGAGGTGCGGGTGCGGGTGGGGGGGGCGGCGGCGGTGCAACCACCGCCATCGGCGCGGGCGTCGGCGCCGGAGCCGGAGCCGGAGCGGTGACAGGCGCAGGTTCGGGTATACGTATGGGTGTCGGCGCAGCCATGGCGACCGGCGGCTTGGGAGCAGGGGTTGGCATCGGTGCCGCGACGACCGTTGCGGCTTGCGTGCCGCCGATCTCGCCCAGCACAGATGTCAGTTGGCGGGCATCGAATGGACGCAGAAGCAGGAAGTCGGCTTGAGTGCGTGGCGCGGCAGTGAGGCCGATGACCTGTTTGCCGGCGGCGTGCAGGCGCAACCAGCTCATCGGGCCGTACATGCTGTCCATATCGACGATCACGAAATCTGCGTCGGCTTCGGTCTGCAGTATCCAGAATCCGAGCCGTTCATTGGCATCCGAAAACGACGATTTCAGCGCCGCTTCAGTGGCTTGATCCATGCCGGTCAGGCCTAGCGTCAGTAACATGTTCGGAATTCTCTACCGGGAACCGAGCAGTGTCGCCAAGCCTGTTTTACCCGTCAACTCGCGCGTTGTGACGCTTTATTGCCTTTTGCGTCAGTTTTACCGCGCAATGGCGGCCGAATGCGTAAAAATGCGAAATGCGGCACGTTCTCGATGTGCATCCATACGGTTATGGTGACGGGCTATCGTGCTGCAGCAACGCATGTATCCGTGGATATCAGCCGATAACCCTGGCGAAAGCGCTTGAGCGGCCTCACTGGTGTTGCCTATGCGTCAACTGACGATCAAGGTGCCGCGCGGATTCTTCGGCAACTGATGCTTCAAGAACGCCATCTGGTCGGCGAGGATGTTCCTGTTCGACATAATTAAGTGCTCCACCCAGCTCGGTCGATAAGGCACGGCCAGTAGCGGCATCGACGCCTGCTGTGGGGTGCGCCCGCCCTTGCGCGAATTGCAGTGAAAA
>JANLSB010000052.1:0-2090 GCA_031362125.1 Lysobacterales bacterium
CAACGACGATGATTTCGATGGCAGGGTGGATATCCGCGCGCGCTACAGAGACGGGCAAGCCACCGACAGCGACTTCGATCTTGATTGCGACGGCCAACCGGAGTACCGGGCCGAGTATCGATTCGGCCTGATGCTCCGCGAGGAGTACATGGGAGCCAATGGCATTCTGTTGAAGCGCGTCGAATACAGGCACGGATGGCCGCAGAGCGATCAATTCGACAGCGACGGCGATGGGCGCCTGGATACGAAGCGACGATACGACCGCCATGGCGAGATCGTGGCGAGCGAGTCGCTGCCGCTGAAGTGAATCGGTTGATCGTTCTGTCCCGTACGCGCGAGCGATTGCGGGCCTGAGGTTCCGCGGCCTGGCGGGTGCGCGCTGGCCAGTGCGGGTAGGGTCAGATCTCCAGCCATCCCGCCACGACCTTCCTCAATTCATCAACGCCTGTTTTCGATGCCGAAGACAGTTGTTTTAGGCTGGGTCATCGACCCAGCAAAGGCGGATCGATGCTGTCTGCTGGGTGCGGAGCGCCCAGCCTACGGGCTGTTGCTGGCGGATTTTCGCTGGGCATGGCCTTATCGCGGTCGTGATCGGCGGCGGTCTGGTGACGACTTGGCTGCGGCGTTACGCCGAGGGTTGAAGGTTGTTTGCCGGTGGCGCCATCGTTTTTCTAGGCTGGGTCATCGACCCGGCGAAGATGCATTGATGCGGTCTGCTATTGCTCGCTCCAAAGCGACAGCGGTACCGAATGCGGGTAAATCTGTGGCGGCAGCGTGTCCGGGAAATAGACGATACGTTGATTGTTGACGCTGAGATAAGGTCGCTTGCACTCGTTGCCGCGACGGCGCAGAAGGCCCTCTTCCTTCAGTGCGGCAAGGCGCGGCAACGCGAGCCACCATGTTTCCTTGGACGGATTCTGGTTGGCACCGTGCAATTCAGGGTAGAGACGATTCAGCGTCTGCGTGAAATCCACCAGTGATCGTCGCAACGACGTTTCGAACCTCGACGGAGTCCCTGAGAACCAATAGTCCGTGGCCTTCGCATCCTCTGCGCTGACACGCCCGGATGGTGCGGGATCGAACGGAGAACCCTTGATGTCGGATTCCGCCGGGTCGAAGAAAGACAGCATGAAGCGCTTCGATGGAGGAGCGTCGACACCGAACGTGCGCTCAGCGAAGACGTAGAGGATCGTCAGGCCGCGAGGCTGCCCCATGAGCTTGCGGTATTCGATGGTCATTTCCACCGTGGCCACCGGCGTGCCGTCGGCCGGTAGCTTCTAGCCCAGACTTCCGTCTGAGCCTTCGATCAGCACGACCTCGGCACACTTCGGTTCCGAGCCTCCCGCCGGCATGCAGCGCAGTCCATCGCGGACGATGCCGGCGATATTCACACTCGGCAGAGAGCTCTTGATGACGGCGTATCGCCTGGGCAGAGCCTCGTATATTTTTTCTGCTCGACGTTCATCAGCGCGTCGAATATCAAACCTTGACCGGTGTAGTCCCACCTGTAGTCGCC
Source organism: Lysobacterales bacterium (assembly GCA_031362125.1). Taxonomy (GTDB): domain Bacteria; phylum Pseudomonadota; class Gammaproteobacteria; order Xanthomonadales; family Xanthomonadaceae; genus Lysobacter_I. The sequence goes on from JANLSB010000052.1 coordinate 1,517, forward strand.
GCTGACGTAGTTGTTGATGGAGACATAGTGTTTCCCGACTGGAGGCTCATCGGCGTCGACCCGTGCCGCGTTCTACAGCAACAGGCAGATGGCGGCACAGAGGACGGAAAGTCGTGAAAGACGCATGCAGTGTCTTCGAGTGAAAGCATTCGATCTGTCGAAATCTGACCGGTGATGGGACGGTGGGGCCGTCTGCCAGGGATCGTTAAATGACCAGCCACCCGGCTACCACCTGTCGCAATTCATCCACACCCGCCTTCGATTCCGAAGACAGCGTCTGCACGCTGATGCTGTCGCCGTAGTTGGCCTGCAGGTCTTTGCGCACGGTCTGCAGCACGGTCATGCCGGCGCCGCGGCCGAGTTTGTCGGCCTTGGTCAGCACGGCATGGGCGGGCAGGCCGTTTTCGACCGCGAAGCCGAGGATCTGCCGGTCGTAGTCCTTCAGCGGGTGGCGGATGTCCATCACCACCACCAGGCCCTTGAGGGCTTCGCGGCTGCGGAAGTAGTCGCCGAGGAAGGCCTGCCAGTGCGCCTGCAGGTCTTTGGGCACCTTGGCGTAGCCGTAGCCGGGCAG
>JANLSB010000064.1:0-1869 GCA_031362125.1 Lysobacterales bacterium
GTACTGCAGCACGTCGCTGCCCTGCACCACCAGCACAAGGAAGGCGATCAGCAGCAGGTTGCGACCTTCGTAGCCGGGGATGCTCAGGGTCATCAGCGCGGGCACGTGCGAGAGACAGAACACGCAGATCATCAGCCCCCACTGCACTTTCGAGGCGCGCTCCAGAAACCGCGTGGTATCGGCGCCGAGCGCGGCGAAGATCGGCAGCAGCAGGAAGGCGTAGACCGGGATGAAGATCGCATACAGCCCGTACCAGTCGATCCAGATCAGCGCGTACTGCACCGGCAGCGCGATGAAGAACGCCAGCATGAGCACCAGATGATCGCCGCGGCGGGTGTAGCACAGGGTGATGTATTCGCGCAGCGCGAAGAACGACAGCAGCGCGAACAGCACGATCACGCCCGCCTTGTCGAACCAGAACGCGGCCGCCAGCACGCCGACCATCCACCACCACGCGCGGATCCGGCTGTTGAGGTTGTCGATCACCGCATGCGGCTCTTCGGGCGCGATCCGCAGCTTCAGCACCCAGCCGATCACCGAGGCGACAATGAGCACCGCGACCGCACCGGCGAAGATCGGCAGCGCGTACATCGAAGGGAATGGGTTTTGCATCAGGTGGACTCCGGAAGATCGGATGGCACGCTACCGTTGGGGATGCCGTTGTCGTCATGCATGCTTTCGTCGTGCATGCTGTCATCGTGCATGTCAGGGCGCAGCGCGAGCATCGCCGCGCGCGCGCGATCGAGGAACGCGGCCTTGTCTTCGCCGTCGATGCGCGGCAGCGATGCGCCGAAAGTGACCGTGCACAGCAGCGGGATCGGCACGAGTTGGCCTTTGGGCATGACGCGGGCGAGATTGTTGATCCACACCGGCACCAGTTCGGCGCGCGGGTACTGCGTCGCCAGATGGAACAGGCCGCTCTTGAACGGCAGCAGCACTGCGTCGGTGGTGTTGCGGGTGCCTTCCGGGAACAGGATCAGCGAATCGCCGCTGGCCAGCGCCGCAACCATCTGTTCGATGGGGTCCGGACTGTCGGTGCCGTTTGGAGATGTTCTGCGTTCGCGGTCGATCAGCACCGCGCGGAACACCCGGCCGCCGATGTGGCGCCGCAGCGCGCTCTTGTTCCAGTAGTCGGCGCCCGCGACCGGCCGCGTGCGTCGACGCAGCCACGGCGGCAACGACGCCCATAGCAGCACGAAATCGCCGTGGCTGGCGTGGTTGGCGAAAAAGATCCGCTGCGCGGCGTTGGGGCGGCCGCCGCGCCAGAACGCCTGCGCGCCGGTGAGCAGACGCACGAAGCCGATGATGAGTGCGGCGACCAGCGTTTCCAACATCAGATCCGGCTCCCCTGTGTTCGGCGCGAACAATGATGGTATCCGCGAATCACGCAAACACAACCGCGACGGCAGTGACGGCCGCCATCATGGTGCAGACGATCGCGTGGAACCGCCACAGCCGGCGGGCGCCCCGCAGTCTGTCGTCGAGCGTTCTGGAGGATCGTGCTGCATTCCGCACACCGAGCATGGCCAGCCCTGCGTCGAGCGCTGCAAGGTCTGCGATACGCCCGTCGGCAAGCTCCGCGAAAAGTCCCGCATCGAAGCGAAGACGCAGCGCGAGATAGCGCTCGAGCGGCGTCAACGTCAGGACGAGCAGAGCAAAGCCGATCATGTCGCCGCGCCATGCGCCCACCAGGTATCCGATCGCGGTCGCGGCAACGCAGCCCAGCGCCAGCGTGCCGAGGACCGAGGATGCGTCGAGCCATCGCGACATCGTCGCGCAGCGCGCCCGGTCCGCCGCATCCAATCCGCCGGTCGTCGTCATGCGTGCAGCTCCAGTTGCGACAATGCCTGTCGATGCGCGGCGTGCAGC
>JANLSB010000132.1:0-3574 GCA_031362125.1 Lysobacterales bacterium
CATTCGACGAGGAATTCGAACGCACATGGCAACCAAAAAGAAACCTGCCGCCAAGAAGGCCGCTGCCAAACCGGCCACCCCGAAACCGATCAAGGACGTGATGAGCAAGTCCGCGCTGGTCGCCCATATCGCAGGCGCAGCAGAAGTGGCTGCGAAAGATGTGCGTGCCGTGCTGGCTGCGCTCGAAGGGGCAATCCATGCTTCGATCAGCAAGAAGGGCGCCGGCATCTTCGTATTGCCGGGCGTCCTGAAGATCACTGCCGTCAGTGTCGCCGCCAAACCGAAGCGCAAGGGCATCAACCCATTCACCGGACAGGAAACCACGTTCGCCGCCAAACCGGCCACCGTGAAGGTCAAGGTCCGCCCAATGAAGAAGCTCAAGGACGCCTCTACGGCCTGATCGTTTCAACGATTCAATAACTTTCGCAAAAGTCACCGCTCTGACGGACGGAAGGCCGGATTTACCAAAGAAATCCGGCCTTCCGCCTTTTGTCAACACCTGCACGGAAACAGATGGCCAAAGCGAGCCACGCCTCCAAAGTCCACCGCTTTGCCGACATTCCGAATGTCGGTCCTTCCTCGCGTTGCCGATAATCAGAACCCGCCTTCATCCGGATTTCGATGAGGGCATCGACGGTCTGGGCATGCGCGGCGCCCAACCTGTAGGATATCTCGCGGTAACCAGCGGGCTGCTCTACCGGCTCGACCAGCGCACTTTGGACAAGTTCGGCGCGCGCAGTATTGCCGGCACCCTGATCCAGAACGGACGTGTCGTCATCGAGCTGCACAGGTGAGGGAAAGTCTGAATAACGCTGTCCTGGCGTGTTTCAGACGTCGTGAACCCAAGCAAAGCCTGCGCTCTCTCCCGCTGGATCAAGCACTTACGTGCTTCATCCGTGAGCGCGCCATCCATTGCGCATGGAACCTCTGCGTTGATCATAGGTTCCTGAGTCACCTCGTCGGAATCGAATCTCAGGTTTCGAATCGGTAGGACACCTTGATCAGCAGTTGTTCGCTGTCATGGAGGTCGAACGCGTCACTGAGTTCATCTCCCACAGAATACGGGCCAACGCCGGCATCGAACAACGCTCCCCCGCGCACATAGGCGAGATATAGATACGACAACGGCGCGAATTCGTAGCGGTAACGCACCTGGAACGCCAGATTCCGCAAAGCGAAGCTCTCGACCGGGTCGTTGTTGCGAACCGGGGTGCCGTTGGCCGCCACGACCCAGGCGCGCCTAGCTTCGGCATCCAGCCCCAAGGCTTCTAGACGCACCCGCAATTCCTGCTTCGAGCCGATCAACCAGACACTGCCGGCGCTGAAGAACGCCTGCTCCGAGCCATATCCGATCAGACGCCGGGTCTTGCGGTCCCAGATGACCAGGTCAGGATTGCGCTGCAACTCCAAGCCCAGAAAAAAACTAAGATTGTCGTTGACCGCGTACTCCGGCTGGAGAAAAACCGTCCATGCTCCGCGATCGATACCCTGCAGCCCTTCGGCGTTGTAGCGCAGGTTGCCATAGAACGACCAATGTTGCTTCTTGGGGAAAAACCGCTCAGCGAACGCGAACAACCGGCCCGGGTGATCGACCACGCCGTTGCCCCGGGTGATCAGATCGTCGTGACCTGGCGTCCAGCCCGCGATTTCAAAGAACTGGTTGCCGCCATCGCGGCGCTCGCTGCCGCGATTGATCGCAAAGGCGTCACCGATATGCACGCCGTTGTCATTGCTGCGTCGCGAAGTCGCGAATCGCCATTGGTGCGATGCGTACTGCGAGCTCTCCGGGAGCGAGGTGAATCGGCGCGATATTTCGTACCGCGCGTAGTTGTAGTTGTTGCGATCGAGAAAACCGAAATCGTTCAACTGCAGATCGCCGCCGGTATGCAGCATGTAGAGCTGCTGCCGCCAACCGTCGCCGATCTCGTGATCGATCCGAACCTGCGCACCGGTGTCGCGCACGCTGTCGCCACGTTGGTCGATATCGGAGCCAACCACATTGGTACGGATGCCCCAGTTCGCTTTCGGCGCCCATTGGTGGTCGAGCGAATAGACTGTGGCCTCTCGACTCAGGAACGGGCGGTTAACCCGCGTCACCATCGCGCCGAAGCTCTGCCCCTCGAACCCCCGACTCGCGCGCAAGGCGTAAAAATCGCGACCGACGCTGTCACCCTCGGTCGCCGCGAACACGCCGTAGCCGAAGCCTCCGGCACTGCCGTTGATCTTGACCGCTTCGGTGACATCGCCAGCGCCGCTGCCGTCATCGGCGGGCGCGCCGACGCGGCGGGTGTAGATCAGCTGCTGGGCATTGCCCAAAGAACCGAACGGCACTTCGAAATAGCTCTGATTCTCGGTAAAGAAAGGACGCTTGTCGCCGAAGAAGGTTTCGATCGCGCTGAAGTTGACCACGATACCGTCGCTCTCGACCTGGCCAAAATCCGGGTTCAGCGTCGCACTCAATTGGAACTGGCCGTTGGGCTTCCAGAAAACATCGACGCCCACATCGGTATCGGTCTTGCCGTTGATGTTGTCGTAAAGGCCAACGACATAGGGCGTCACCGCCAACAGCGACTGGCTGAACTGTGGCACCTGTACCTTCTGCAGCGCACTGAGATAGCGCTGTTCGGTGAAGCTGATCGCGGGCCAGGCCATGCGTTCGTTGCTGTCGCCGATGACCCGGTCGAGTGCGATGCCGATAGTGCGGCTGCCATCGCTACTGCTGCGCATCGGCGCGATATGCCACGGAATCAGGATCTCCGCTGACCAGCCGTTGTCGTCCTCGGATACCGCATGGGACCAGTTGCCGTCCCAGTCCGCATTGAACTGGTTTTCGTTGCTGATCGTGCTGTCGGCGATGCCGTTGGAGAGCGCGACCATGAAGTTGTAGCCGCTGCGACCATCGCCATCGAAATCGACGTACACATTCACGCGGTCGACGTTACCGTTGTTGTCGCGCTGGAACCGCTGGCGGGTGCGGAGAACTGCGGCAGGTTGGACGTTGCGGAACGCGACGGCCAAACCATCGGCGGTCGCCATGTACCAGGCTTCGGTCGCGTGCCTGCTCGGCTCGCGCGTGAGTGGCTGGGTCATGCGGAAGTCGTCGACCCGCTGCGCACTGGACCATTCCGCGGAGTCGATGGTTCCGTCGATATCGAGGGCTAATGCCGGCAGCGGCAGCGAGACGACCAATGCGAGAAGCAGTGCGCGCATGGCGGGATCCCGGAGAAGAATGCGCGCATCCTGCGGCAGTCGCTGGTCTGGCGCGACTGTCTTAAGTCATGGAAAGCCTGCGTTTACCGTATCCGCTGTCACTGCTGCTGTGCGGACTTTGGCGGAAGGCCCAGTGTTTTCAGCGCTTGGGCTGCAGCATCGTGCCCGTGCACTTCTTTGAGCCGCACTTGCAGCCCCACACTTTCTTCATCTTTGCGGTATGCGGTTCGTCCAGCACGATCCCGTAGTTGTAGGTCAGCTCTTCGCCGGGCTGGATGTCGCGAATTGCCTCGATGAACACCTTGTCCTTGCGCGGTTTGCCTTTGGTGTTCTCTTCCAGCACCGCCTCGCAGTTGGGCGCGCA
>JANLSB010000139.1:0-3505 GCA_031362125.1 Lysobacterales bacterium
CGGCGATGACGAGGCGACGCTGTATGAGCAATCGCCGGTGAAGCATGTGGCGAAGATCAAGGTGCCGGTGCTGCTGGTCCACGGCAACCACGACCAGCGGGTTTCGTTCGAGCATGCGCGGGCGATGGTGGCGGCGATGGAAAAAGCCGGGAAACCGATGGAGACGTTCTTTTTCGGCGACGAAACCCACGGCATCTACGGCGATGAGAATCGCAAGCAGTATTACGACCGGGTGCTCAAGTTTCTGCACACCAATATCGGCGACCACTGACGCATCAATGGGGAACGGGCCATGATCATCCCTCGCTATTGGGCGGAAGCCCGGCTGCAGCATCGCGACCGCAAGCGCCAGGTGACGGTGCGGCGATTCGGCTGGTCGGATGTCGGCGAAGCCGAGGCGCAGGCGCATGCCGATGCGCGCGTGCGCGAGGCGATGGACCGAGTGCTGGCGGGCGAGACACTGCCGCGTCGCGAGCGTCGGGTTGCCTACAACGGTGCGGACGGCATGCCGATACGCGAGGAGATCGTCGACCGCGCCGGCGACACCGTGATCACCCGCAACGGTTACGGAGCGTTGTGTCTGAATACGCCGAACGTATTGTTCGCCGATATCGATTTCGCCAAGTACAGCAGCCCGCGTCAGGTGCTGGTGTCGATGATCTTCGTGTTCGCGGTGATCGCGATCGTGATGATCGCAGGCTTGCGTTTTTCCGTGGTTGCGTCGCTGATCGTTGCGTTCTTCGCATCGCTGTTGCTCGGTGTGCCGCTGCCCGGCGTATTGCGCAGATTGTCCGCACTGCTGCAGGGTGGCCATGAACAGGCCGCTATCCGGCGCATACGCCATTTTCTGACTGCGCATCCAGGTTGGCGCGTACGTGTTTATCGCACGCCTGCCGGCCTTCGTCTGCTGGCGTTGCATCGCCTGTTCGATCCGCGCGAACCCGAAGTCAAGGCCTGCTTCGACGCATTGGGCGTCGACCCGATGTACGCGCGGATGTGCTTCAACCAGAACTGTTTCCGTGCGCGCATCAGTCCCAAACCCTGGCGGATGGGTTTGTCGCGGATGCGTCCGCCGTACACGGCGACTTGGCGGCCGGAACATGCCGAGTTGCCGGCGCGTCAGCAGTGGGTCGAGGTATATGAGCGTAAAGCGAAGGCCTATGCATCCTGTCGTTTTGTCGAGACGCTGGGGGATGGACCGTCTGATCAGGATGCCGATGCAGTACGGGAGTTGCACGACGCGTTCTGCCGTGCCGATCAGGATCTGATGGTCGCCTGACACCATGACCGTTCGTCGGAGATCGTCTGGCCCGGGTTGAAGTTTTTCTATATTTCCATAATTATGGAAATATAGATCGAGACTGTTCAAGGCCCCCATCCATGTCCGCTTACCGGCATTGGTGAGGCGCTTCCCCTCCGATGCCTGCGGAATATGCTTGAGGAACCAGCCATGAAACGCTTCCATGTACACGTATCTGTCCGCGATATCGACGAAAGCGTGCGTTTTTACTCGTCCCTGTTTGCCGCAACGCCGAGTGTCCACGAGCTCGATTACGCGAAATGGATGCTCGATGATCCGCGCTTGAACTTTGCGATTTCCACCCGCAGCGGCACCCCCGGGGTCGACCATCTCGGCATCCAGGCAGAAAACGCCGATGAACTGGCTGAGCTTGGCGCGCGTCTCGATACCGCCGGCCAGGCAGTAGTGCCCGAAGCCGGTGCCGAATGCTGCCACGCGCGTTCGGACAAATTCTGGACCGAGGACCCGCAGGGCACGCGCTGGGAAACCTTCCACACCGTCGGCCGGATCGCGAGTTATCACGGTGCCAAGGACAGCTGCCAGATCAGCTCGGCGCGCGCGGTCGATCTGCAGGCGTTCAGCGGAGTGACGCAGACCAGCAACGATGCCTGCTGCGATGACACCACGCCGCAGGGCTTGTGCTGCGCACCGAAGCCGGATCGACCGGCCGAAGCGTCGTGCTGCGGCCCGGTGAAACAAGCGGTCAAGAACGCCGGCTGCGCCATCGCCGGCTGCAGCGATCCCCGGAATTGAGGACATGTCCATGAACGACCGCGTCTACAACATCCTCGTCCTGTGCACCGGTAACTCCGCGCGCAGTGTGATCGCCGAAGCCCTGCTCAACGTGCTGGGCAAAGGCCGCTTCCGTGCTTACAGCGCAGGCAGCAAGCCCAGTGGAGCCGTGCAACCGATGGCGGCGGACCTGGCGGCCAAACTCGGTTACGACACAACGCAGCTTCGCAGCAAGTCCTGGGACGAGTTCGCCGAACCCGGTGCGCCGGAGATGGATCTCATCATCACCGTCTGCGACAACGCGGCGGGCGAGACCTGCCCGGTCTGGTTCGGTGCGCCGATGACCGCGCACTGGGGCGTCGATGACCCGGCGGCGGTGGAAGGCGACGAGGATACGAGGCGTCATGCGTACATGAAGGCGTTCGCGGAATTGCGGCGCCGCACGGAACTGCTGGTCGCGCTGCCGATCGAGAAACTCGATCGGCTGGTCGCCGAACAGAAGATCCGTGATATCGGGAACATCGACGGATGAGTGGATCGATGGCGAACGCGCCGCGCGCATTGTTGGCGGAATTCCTGGGCACCTTGCTGCTGCTGGCGATCGTAGTCGGCAGCGGCATCATGGGCGAGCGGCTGGCGGAGGGAAACGCAGCGGTTGCGTTGCTCGCGAACGCTGCCGCGACCGCCGGCGGTCTGTATGTGCTGATCGTGTTGTTCGGGCCACTGTCCGGCGCGCATTTCAATCCTGCCGTGACGGTGGTGATGCGCGCGAATGGCGAACGCCTGCCGGCACCCGCGTTCGCCTATGTCGCGGTGCAGATCATCGCTGCCATCATCGGTGTCGGCGTCGCGCATGCGATGTTCGGCGAACCGGTCTGGCAACCCGGCGACCATGTCCGCACCGGTCTGGCGCAGTGGTTCAGCGAAGGCGTGGCGACGTTTGGTCTGCTTCTGACCATCATTGTCGGTTCGCGTCATCGCCCGCAGGCGATTCCCGCGCTGGTCGCCGCTTATATCTTCGCTGCCTACTGGTTCACTGCGAGCACATCGTTCGCCAATCCGGCGGTGACCTTGGCGCGGGCGTTCACGCAGACATTCGCGGGAATTCGTTTTGTCGACGTTGGCGGTTTCGTAGTCGCGCAGGTGATCGGCGCACTGGCGGCATGGGGAGCGACGAAACTTTTGTTGCCGTCAAGCGTTCGCGACGGGGCGTGAGCGGCTGGTCACGCGGCTGAGACTACGATCAGGATATCGTCGACGGTCACGCGCTGGCCACTGCGGATCTTGCAGGTCTTGCGCAGTTCCACCACGCCATCTACGCGCACCGCGCCGGTGGCGACCAGATGCTTGCCGGCGCCACCGCTGTCGCAGACACCGGTGAGCTTCAGCAGCTGATTGAGTTCGACGTGGTCGCGGTCGAGTTCGAATTGAAGCGTGGGCATGCGGCCATCCTGTCGGCGTGGAACCGGTTCC